>JALEPP010000040.1 GCA_022767075.1 Agathobacter sp.
ATCTGTTCGTAATTAAAAGGAGAACCATTATGGCAAATGACGACAAGCTGCGCGCATTGGATGCAGCCATTGCACAGATTGAAAAACAGTACGGAAAAGGCTCAATTATGAAGCTTGGGGACAGCGCTTCTAATATGAATGTAGAATCAACCCCTACAGGTTCCTTAAGCTTAGACATTGCACTTGGAATTGGGGGACTTCCAAAGGGACGTATTATCGAGATATATGGACCGGAATCATCCGGTAAGACAACAGTTGCCCTTCATTGTGTGGCAGAGGTGCAGAAGCGTGGTGGTATTGCTGGCTTCATTGATGCAGAGCATGCACTTGATCCTGTTTACGCGAAAAATATTGGTGTAGATATTGATAATCTTTACATTTCTCAGCCGGACTGCGGAGAGCAGGCTCTTGAGATTACAGAGACCATGGTACGTTCCGGGGCTGTAGATATCGTTATCGTTGACTCCGTTGCAGCCCTTGTTCCAAAGGCTGAGATCGATGGGGATATGGGTGATTCTCATGTGGGATTGCAGGCGAGACTTATGAGTCAGGCACTTCGTAAGCTTACCGGAGTTATCAGCAAGTCAAACTGTACGGTTATCTTCATCAACCAGCTGCGTGAGAAGGTTGGTGTTATGTTTGGTAACCCAGAGACAACCACCGGTGGACGTGCATTGAAGTTCTATTCGTCAGTTCGTCTTGATGTTCGTCGTGTAGAGGCATTAAAGCAGGCTGGGGAAGTAATCGGTAACCATACCCGTGTTAAGATTGTAAAGAATAAAGTGGCACCTCCATTCAGAGAAGCGGAGTTTGATATCATGTTTGGAAAAGGAATTTCCAAAGAAGGAGATATCTTGGACCTTGCAACAAATGTGAACATTATCAACAAGTCAGGTGCGTGGTATGCATACGAAGGAGATAAGATTGGGCAGGGACGAGAGAATGCCAAGATTTATCTCAGAGAGAATCCGGAATTCTGTCAGATGATCGAAGAGAAGGTTCGTGCTTTCTACTTTAATCAGGAAAATGGGGAAGAAGTAGATTCTCTTCTCAATGCGACTCCGGATACTCAGGACTAAAGCATATGAGTGAAATCTTGGTATTAAGTGAAGAAGCAATGACTAAGGGTAAGATCCGTGTCCGGTTGGACACGGGTCTTACTTGTATCCTGTATCGAAGTGAGCAAAGGCAGATCAATGCCTATGAAGGAAGTAGTCTCACCCGGGAACAATACGAGATTTTGGTACATGAGATACTTGGAAAGCGTGCGACCAAAAGAGCCATGCATCTGTTGGAGAAAATGGATCGTACGGAATATAAGCTTCGAGAAAAATTGTCGGAGGGTGGATATCCGGACGAAGCCATAGAGGATGCCATAGGATATGTGAAGCGTTATCACTATTTGGATGATGAACGATATGCCAGAAATTATGTATTTCTGGCACAGGATAGAAAGAGTCGGAAAAAATTGTCAATAGAGTTGTATCAAAGAGGCATTAAAAAAGAACTCATTGATCGGATTCTAGAGGAAGAATATGAAGCCGACGAGGAAAAACAGATCTGCCAATTGCTGGAAAAACGTGGATTTGATCCAAAGACCTGTTCCGAAAAGGAGCGCCAAAAGCTCTATCAATTCCTTCTTCGAAGAGGCTTTCAAAGCAGTGACATCTGCAAGGTAATGCGTATGATATCTCTTGACAGTGATATGTAAAAAAGGTACAATTTATGTGTTGTTAGTTATGACGAATTTATCAAATTTTGTTATATGGACAATACAAATTAAATAAGGGAGGTGCTCCTGTGGACCTGACTACAGTGATTGCTGTAATCGTTTCCATAGTTGTTACCGCTGTCATCGTATATTTTGCTACTAGTGTGTTCTATAAAAATGCTGCAAGCTCCAAGGTGAAGGCAGCAGAGGAACGCTCTAGACAGATTATTGACGATGCTGTAAAGACAGCGGAGGACAAGAAGCGCGAATCCATGCTCGAGATTAAAGAAGAGTCAATCAAAGCGAAGAATGACTTGGACAAAGAAATCAAAGAGAGACGCAATGAGATCCAGAAGAACGAGCGTCGTATCGTTCAGAAAGAGGAAAATCTCGATCGCAAGCTGGAAGCTATTGAAAAGCGTGAAGCAGGATTTGCAGCAAAAGAGGAAACGCTTAACAAGCAAAAAGAAGAAGTTGCAAAGCTCAACGAACAGCGTTTACAGGAACTCGAAAGAATCTCAGGATTAACCTCCGAACAAGCAAAAGAATACCTTTTAAAAACCATTGAAGAAGATGTTAAGCTTGATACAGCTAAGCTGATCAAGGAAATGGAAACCCAGGCTAAGGAAGAAGCTGGAAAGAAAGCAAAGGATTACGTGGTAACAGCCATTCAAAAGTGCGCTGCAGATCATGTGTCAGAAGCGACTATCTCAGTTGTACAGCTTCCAAATGATGAGATGAAAGGACGTATCATTGGTCGTGAAGGACGTAACATCCGTACCCTTGAGACCATGACCGGTGTTGACTTGATTATCGACGATACTCCGGAGGCTGTTATCTTGTCATCCTTTGATCCGATTCGCCGTGAAGTGGCTCGAATCGCACTGGAGAAATTGATCGTGGATGGACGTATCCATCCGGCAAGAATCGAAGAGATGGTGGAGAAGGCTCAGAAGGAAGTAGAGCAGATGATTCGCGAGGAAGGCGAAGCAGCAGTGCTTGAAGTGGGCATTCATGGAATCCATCCGGAATTGATTCGTCTCTTAGGAAAGATGAAATTCCGTACCAGTTATGGTCAGAATGCGTTAAAACATTCCATCGAGGTTGCACAGCTCTCGGGCTTACTTGCAGCAGAAATCGGTGAGGATGTTAGACTTGCAAAACGTGCAGGTCTTTTACATGATATCGGAAAATCTGTAGATCACGATATGGAAGGATCACATATCCAGCTTGGTGTGGATCTCTGTAGAAAATACAAAGAGTCTGCCCTTGTTATCAATGCAGTAGAGGCCCATCACGGAGACGTGGAAGCAGAGTCTCTCATTGCATGTTTGGTTCAGGCTGCTGATACAATCAGTGCTGCAAGACCTGGAGCTCGTCGTGAGACAATTGAGACTTACAGCAATCGTCTAAAACAGTTGGAAGATATTACAAATGGTTATAAAGGTGTAGAAAAATCTTTTGCAATTCAGGCAGGTAGAGAGATTCGTGTAATGGTAGTTCCTGAGCAAGTGTCTGATGCAGACATGGTACTTATGGCTCGTGATATTTCAAAACAGATTGAATCTGAACTTGAGTATCCGGGACAGATTAAGGTAAATGTGATTCGTGAGTCACGCGTAACAGATTATGCGAAGTAATTTTTAATAACTACTTAGTGTGAAGAAAACCGCTATATATAGATATATGGCGGTTTTTTTATGTAACAGGAAGAAGAATTATGCAAGCTAAAGCTTGCGTGCATCGGCGCGCAAATAGTTGCAAAGCAACTCTTTGTTCTTTTAGGAAAGGGCTTGAATTTCTTCGTCACTTGTTAGAAAATGAAGTAAAATATTATGTGCAAATTAGGGAGAGTAATTATGGAAAATCAGAAAATCATATGGAAAGACAGAAAAAGAACACTTTTTGGATTGCCGCTTAGCTTTACAAAATACTCCTTAGAGGAGGATCGTTTGTTCATTGAGACCGGCTTTTTCAATTCTGTTGAGAATGAGGTTCGCCTTTATCGTATTATGGATTTACAGCTTTCGAGAACCTTGGGACAAAAGATGTTTGGTCTTGGAACGATTAAGGTGAAATCTGCGGACAAGACTCTGGGGGATTTTGAAATTAAAAATATCAAGAATTCCAAAGAGGTAAAGGAGCAACTGTCAAAGCTCGTAGAAGAGATGCGCGACAAAAAGCGCGTGGTGAACCGTGAGCTTATGATGGAAGATGACGAAGAGCTGATGGATGAATAGTTGAATGTGGAGCGAAGGCATGAACTATAAAATCAAAAGAGAGAAAAGAGAGCTGGTATATAAGGGTTCCATTCTGGATATCTACAAGGATACCATGCGACTTCCGGATGGCAATACGGAAGAGTGGGATTATGTGGCTCATCGCAAAGGTGCGGCTGCAGTGCTTCCTGTTTTAGCGGATGGCCGCATCGTACTTGTGGAACAGTACCGCAATGCATTAGAGAGAACTACCTTAGAGATACCGGCGGGATGCAGAGACTACCCGGGGGAGGACACTAGGGTGTGTGCCTCCAGAGAATTGACGGAAGAGACGGGATATCACAGTGATGATATTGAGTTTTTGATCTCCCTTCGAACTACAGTGGCCTTCTGTAATGAATCCATTGATGTGTACCTGGCCAGGAATCTGATTCCCGGGGAACAGCAGCTGGACGAGGCGGAGGAGATACAGATTCGCATTTTTACCCTGGGGGAGGTATTAGATATGATCTACAGTGGAAAAATGCAGGATTCCAAAACCGTATCTGCAATTCTGGCATACAGCACAAAGCTTGCCGGAGAACAATAGAAAACGAATCATGCATCGGTAATGAAAAATGGGCTTTTTGCATATGCTACCTCTGAGGGGGTAGTGATATGAAAAAGCTCATTCTTTTTTATGGAGCCATAATGGCAGGGGTTATTCTGGCTTTGATATGGAAATGGAACGCCCCTGAATTGTTTTCCAGATTGGTAATATCAAGATCCGATCTTCTGCTGCTACAAAATGTTACCATAAGTTTCTGGGATTCCTTCCTTCCCATTGTAATCAAAAGAGGAAAGTTTTTTTTGCTGCTCCTTTTACTTGAATTGACTCCAATGAGAAAGATTCTCTTTAATCTGTTACTAATCGTCATTGGATTTGCCATAGGAATCTATGGAACGGGATGTGTGTGGTCTTTGGGTGCTATCGGATTTGGTGTTTTTGTATGCAGTGTGTTACCTCAATGGCCGCTTTATTTACTGGGATGTTATCTTTTCTGCAGTGAGATAGAAGAGAGGTGGAAACGAAATGCGGGGTGTTGCCTACTGTTTCTGGCTGGAACCTTAATAGAAGCCTCTGCAGGCCAGTGGCTGATACAGAAGCTTCTAATGTTAGTTTCATAATGTGTTGATAGGGAGAATTATGCTTTTGCATTCATCTCGGCAAGCTCGTAAATGAGATTTTTAGAATCCTCCCATCCGAGACATGGATCGGTAATGGATTTTCCGTAGATTCCATCGCCAATTTTCTGGGCACCCTCTTCAATGTAGCTTTCAATCATGAGACCTTTTACCAATGATTTGATTTCCTTGGAAACCTGACGATTGTGCATGACTTCCTTGGCAATACGAATTTGTTCTTTGAATTGCTTGCCGGAATTGGAATGGTTGGTATCAATGATGGCCGCCGGATTTACAAGGTCCATTTTCTCGTACATATCATGGAGGCGCATCAAGTCCTCGTAGTGATAATTGGTAGTGCTGTTTCCATGCTTGTTTTGAGCTCCGCGAAGAACTACGTGAGTCAATGGATTGCCTGTGGTCTCCACTTCATACCCGCGATACACAAAATGATGGGAATGCTGAGCGGCATATACGGAATTGAGCATGACAGAGAAGTCACCGCTTGTAGGGTTCTTCATTCCGGATGCTACGTCAAAGCCGCTGACTGTAAGGCGGTGATGCTGGTCCTCCACGGATCTGGCACCGATTGCAACATAGGATAGCAAATCCTCTACATATCCCCAGTTCTCCGGATAGAGCATCTCATCGGCACAGGTGAGACCGCTTTCTTCAATAGCACGGATATGCATCTTTCTCATTGCAATAAGACCCTCTACCATATCAGGGGCTTTTTCCGGATCCGGCTGGGAAGCAATTCCCTTGTAGCCCTCTCCTGTGGTACGAGGCTTGTTTGTATACACGCGAGGGATAATAATCACCTGGTCCTTCACATCCTCCTGAATTTTGGTGAGACGACTGACATAGTCACATACAGACGCTTCGTTGTCGGCAGAGCAAGGTCCGATGATACAGAGGATTCGAGAGTCCTTTCCGGTGATGACATCGGCAATCTCCTGGTCTCTTTGCCTTTTTAATATTGTTAACTCCTCTGAAAGAGGGTAACGTTCTTTGATCTGAGCTGGGGTAGGAAGCTCATTCAGATAGGTAAAACTCATTTTTATATTCCTCCGATAAAACTCGTAAAAATCTTATTGGTTATAATAATAGAACTGGGAAAAGATGTCAATTGGTTGACTTTTAAATGTCCATTTGATAAACTTAACGAGTTGAAAATGCAGCCGTAGTATAATGGATAGAACGTAGGACTCCGACTCCTGAGATGCGGGTTCGATTCCCGCCGGGTGCATTCTTTTCATCAGAGTACCTGACAATCAAATGGTTATGGTTAGGAAGTGAATGGTATGGAAAAAGTAAAAGAGATTTTTAATATCGTAAAGAGATTTGTTATAGAAGAGAAACGTTATTTTATTGCAGCTGTTTTGTTTTTACTGATGGTATTGGTGCTTGTAAAATGTACAGGCCCGGCCTCTTATCAGAAGGACTTGAATCAGGGAACAGAGCTTTCCCTGGATAAAAAGGGAATGAAGGAATGCAAGGATAAGGAAATCCTTTCCTTGATTGATTCCTATTTTACAGCCTATGCCTCTATGGATGTGGACACCTTAGAGACCATTGCAGTACCCCTTTCTGATAATGAAAAGAGTTATATTGGGGTGTTTGGTCAGTATATTGAGAATTATTCCAATATTAAGGTTTATTCTACCGAAACAACTGCAAAGGACAAGTATCTGGTATCCGTAGCCTACGATTTGAAATTTTATCAGGTTGACACGGTGGCACCGGGGCTTGATTTCTTCTACGTGGAGAAGAATGAAGAAGGAAAATACTACATTAATAATCTATATAGCTCCTACAATTTAGGAAGAGGAGAGGCTGAGCTTGATCCTGTGGTATATGCAATGATTCTACAGTATGAGAAATTGCAGGAGGTAACAGAGCTTCAAAAAGAAATCGAGGCTGCATATCAGACGGCAATTGCCAGTGATGAAAGCCTTGCGGCTATGCTTAATACCACCATTCCGAATGCTATGACTCAGTGGATTCAGAGTGTACAGGTAGCGGATGAGGCTCAGGGAAGCGAGACTTCAGAGCAACCATCTACGGAAAATGTTGAGCCTTCAGATGGAACGGAAACCGTACAAGGCTCTGAGACTCCGGAGGAGCCACAACAGCCGGAGGAACCACAACAGCCTGAGGAACCACAGACCCCTGAGGAGCCACAGACTCCAACCACCACCACAGTTAAGTGTATCGGAAATGCTGTTAATATCAGAAACTCTATTGGAGGCGATGTAATCGCAGTGGCATATGAAGGCGAAACCTACACCAAGACCGGTGAAGAAGGTGAGTGGACGATTATCGACTTTAATGGTATGAAAGGATATATTAAGACAGAATTTGTGACAGTTCAGTAACAAATGGATTGCCAGAGAGCTATCGCATCTGAGAATCAGAATGCGGTGGCTCTTTTCAACATATAGGATAGTGACATCTGTTCATAATAGAAAGAGAAAAGCATGGAACAAGGAATTCGAATCAACAAGTTTCTCAGCGAAGCGGGAGTGTGCAGTCGAAGAGAGGCTGACCGGCAAATTGAACAAGGAAATGTCTATATTGGGGAAGAACGGGCTACAACAGGCTCCAGGGTGCTTCCGGGACAGAAGGTTTTCTACATGGGGGTAGAGGTAAAGAAGGAAGAGGAAGAGATTCTCCTTGCCATGAATAAACCGGTTGGAATCGTCTGTACCGCAGAAAAAAGAGAGAAAAATAATGTGATTGATTTCCTTCATTATCCCAAACGTGTATATCCAATTGGAAGATTAGATAAGGACTCCCAAGGCCTTTTGCTTTTGACCAACCAGGGCGACCTGGTCAATCGCATGATGCGAGCAGGAAATTATCATGAAAAGGAATACCTTGTGACGGTAAATAAGCAGGTTTCGGAATCCTTCTTGCGTGGCTTGGCAGGGGGAGTACCTTTAGTGGAGTTAGGTACAACCACAAGAAAATGCAAGGTGGAGTATGTAGGCAAGAAGCAATTTCGTATTATTCTGACCCAGGGGCTCAACAGACAGATTCGCAGAATGTGCGAGTATTTTGGCTATCGTGTGGAGAAGCTGGAAAGACTTCGTATTATGAATATTGAACTTGGGGATTTAAAGCCCGGTGAGTGCAGGCCGGTGACAAAGGAAGAGCTAGCGGTGTTAAAGAAAAGCCTGGAAAAATCTTATAGTGCACCGAGAACGTCAGCATCAAAAAGAAGACCTCATTCTCAGGATAAAAAGAGAGTTTATGTAGCAGGGGAGAGACATGGAAGAACCAAGTAGAACTGTAAATACAATAACAGAACAACAGAAGCGGCAGATAGAAGGACTTGTACAGGAACTGAATGAGGCCTCAAGAGTCTACTACAACGGTCAGGAAGAGATTATGCCGAACTATAGATGGGACGAGCTTTTCGATCAGTTAAAGGCCTTGGAGGAGGAGACGGGATATGTGTTGCCGGACAGTCCTACTGTAAGTACCGGCTATGAAGAGGACAATTCCGGAGAGAAAGAGAACCATGAGTATCCGGCTCTTTCCCTGGCCAAGACCAAAAGTGTGGAAGAGCTTAAGCAGTGGGCCGGGGATAGAGAGGTATGGCTATCCTGGAAGCTGGATGGGCTTACTCTGGTTTTGACCTATGACAATGGGAAGCTTACCAAGATTCTCACAAGGGGAAACGGTACGACAGGGACGAATATTACATTCTTAAAGGATTCCCTGTTTGGTTTTCCGGACACCATCTCCTACAAAGGACATTTGGTGGTTCGAGGGGAAGCAACCATTTCCTACAAGGATTTTGCAGCGTTAAATGATATGATTGAGGACGATGATGAGAAGTATGCCAATCCGAGAAATCTGGCTTCGGGGACTCTGAATCTGGATGACCCTGCAGAGGTAAAAAACAGACACGTATGCTTTTATGCATTTACCCTGGTTCATATGGACGAGGAGCTTGTATCCTGGGGAGAGCGCATGGCATTTTTGACGGAGCAGGGCTTTGCAGTAGTAGACCATGAAAAGGTCAACGCTGATACACTCCCAGAGGCAATTGATAGATGGACCGTGGATGTTGAGACCGGAAAAATGGATGTTCCTGTGGATGGACTTGTTATTTGTTACGAGGATACGAAATACGCAGCGGGAGGAAGTGTTACAGGCCATCATGCCACGAGAGCGGGCTTTGCCTTCAAATGGCAGGACGAATCCGTGGAGACGAAGCTTTCCTATGTAGAATGGTCCTGCGCGGTATCCACCATATCACCGGTTGCAGTGTTTGAACCGGTGCAGCTGGAGGGAACCACGGTATCCAGAGCCTCACTTTGCAATCTCAGTGAAATGGAGAGACTTGGAATCGGGGAAGAGTCCACCCTTGAGGTGATTAAGGCCAATAAGATTATTCCAAAGTGTATCTCGGCCAGGGATGCAAAAGGGGAATTGCAGATACCAAAGGAATGTCCGGTATGCCATGCTCCAACGGAAATCCGTGTAAGTGAAAAGAGTCATACCAAAACCCTGCACTGTACGAACCCGTCATGTGCGGCAAAGCACGTTCGCAAATTTACCAGATTTGTAAGCAAAAATGCCATGGATATTGATGGACTTTCTGTACAGACAGTGGTAAAGTTTATTAATGACGGTTTTATCAGAAGATATGGGGATATCTATCGGTTAGAGGAGCATCTGGAGGAGATCAAGCAGATGGAAGGCTTCGGAGAAAAGTCTGCTTTGAATTTGAAAAATGCCATCGACAGCCGAAGAGAGATTTCTCCGATTCGTCTTCTTTATGGCTTGTGTATTCCCATGATTGGACTGGATGCGGCAAAGAAATTGCTGAACACTCTCGGTTGGGAAGAATTCTATCATAGACTGAGAAACAAGACCTCTTTTGAAGATGTTGATGGAATCGGGGTTGAAAAATCGAACTCTATTTTAAACTGGTATGGAGAAGAAGAACATGCAAAGGAGCTGGAGTATCTTTTGGAACAGGTTACGCTTTTGCCACTGGAAAGAGCCGCTACAGAGGGTGGCTCATGTAAGGGTCTGACCTTTGTGATTACCGGAGATGTGCATTATTACAAGAATCGGGATGCCTTCAAGGAATATGTGGAAGCCCAGGGTGGAAAGGTGGCAGGCTCCGTGTCAAAAAAGACTAGTTACCTGGTGAATAACGATGTAGAATCTCAGTCCTCTAAAAACAAGAAAGCAAAAGAGCTGTCTGTGCCAATTATCTCAGAGGACCGGTTTGTTGAGATGTTTGTAAAAGAATAACCGTATGTACAACAGGAAGGAAAGCTAAATGCCAATACGTACCATGAGTGATCTCCCGGCAAAGGAGATTTTGGAACAGGAAAATATATTTGTCATGGATGAAAATCGTGCGTCCCATCAGGATATTCGTCCTATTGATATCATGATTGTAAACCTCATGCCGTTAAAGGAGGATACAGAGCTTCAGATTCTGCGTTCTCTATCCAATACGCCACTTCAGGTGGATGTGACATTTGTGGCATTAGAAAGTCATGAAAGCACACACACATCCATGAGTCATTTGAATAAGTTTTACACCACCTTTTCCGAGGTGAGGAATCGCAACTTTGACGGACTGATTATCACCGGGGCTCCGGTGGAGCAGATGGAATATGAAGAAGTGGATTACTGGGATGAGATCAGTGAGATTATGGAGTGGTCCAAGACTCACGTCACATCCACCCTCCATCTGTGCTGGGGCGCTCAGGCGGGCCTTTATTATCACTATGGGATTCCAAAATGCAATCTGGATGCAAAAATGTTTGGAGTGTTTGAGCATCAGGTTATGAATCGAAAGGTTCCTCTGGTAAGAGGCTTTGACGACTTCTTTTTTGCACCCCATTCCAGACACACCGAGGTGCGAAAAGAGGATATTGAGAAACACAAGGAGCTTACCATCCTTGCGGAATCAGAGGTTGCAGGTGTATTCCTGGTGATTGATGAGTTTGGAAAACAGATTTTTGTTATGGGACACCCGGAGTATGACCGTGTAACGCTGCACAACGAATATATGCGGGACAAACAAAAAGGTCTTGAAATTCAGATGCCTGTGAATTATTATCCAGATAATGATGATACCAAAAAGCCAAGATTGCAGTGGCGAAGCCACGGTAATATTTTGTACAGCAATTGGTTAAATTACTATGTATATCAGCAGACTCCATATGAGTTTATCAATACCCCGGAGATTATCGGAAGATAGCCTCCCAGAAAAAGGAGATTTTTATGTGTGGAATAGCAGGTTTTTTTGATACCTACCATAAAACAAAAGAAGTTGCAGACAAAATGCTTGAAGAGATCAAGCACAGAGGACCGGATGCGAGAAATACATATCAGTGTGAGAGAGGGGTACTTGGACATGTTCGTTTGTCCATCATTGACCTTTCAGAAAATGGTACTCAGCCAATGTTCAATGAGGATGGCACTGTTGCTTTAGTTTTCAATGGGGAAATCTATAACTATCTGGAATTGAGAGAAGAACTGAAAAAAGCAGGACATGTATTTGCCAACAACTCGGACAGTGAGGTTTTGATTCATGGATATGAAGAGTATGGTACCGGCTTGGTGAAAAGACTCCGTGGAATGTTTGCCTTTGTAATCTATGATATCAAAAAAGACCTGGTATTTGGCGCAAGGGATCATTTTGGAATCAAACCATTCTACTATTACTCTGATAACAATCTGATTTTTGCCAGCGAGGCAAAAGCGATTTTACAGCATCCGGATTATGAGTTAAAGCTTGACCCGGAGCCATTGCCATTATATCTTCGTTTTGGATATATTCCAGATGACAGAACCTTGTTTGCAGGAATTAAGAAGCTGAACCCGGGACATTTCTTTGTGTACCAGAATGGCAGAATGGAGATTGAGCGCTACTTCAAGCTTGATTTTACGTGTACCTCCTCTTCCAAAGAGGAAGTGAAGAATATCATGAAGGATTCCGTGGAGCATCATCTGCTCTCCGATGTAAAGGTGGGCTCCTTCTTAAGCAGTGGTATTGACTCTTCCTACCTGGTGGCATTGTCAAAGGTTGAGCATACGTATACCTTAGGCTACAACGAGAACAAGTACAGCGAGATTCAGTATGCCAAGGATCTTTGTAAAGAGCTGGGAATTGAAAACCATGAAAAGATTGTGACCAAGGAAGAGTATTTTGCTTCCCTGGATAAAGCGATATATCATATGGACGAGCCTCTTGCAGACCCATCTGCGGTTTCCCTGTTTCATGTGGCTAAGAGGGCAAGCGAGGATGTAAAGGTTGTATTATCCGGGGAAGGAGCAGACGAATTCTTCGGTGGATATAATACCTACAATCAGGACAGCTGGTATGATTATGTGCCATACCCGATTCGTTTTGCTGTGGGAAAGGTTGCGTCCTTACTTCCTGCAAAGAGGGGAATCAACTTCCTTGTGAGAAAAGGCCAGAAAATTGAAGACGGTTATATCGGTGTAAACAGCATCTATGGTCATGATGAGATTGCTCATTTTTGCAAGGTGAAAAATCCCACTACAGATAAGGATATCGCCAGCAGATTGTTAAAAGGATATGAGAAGTTAGATGATGTAACGAAGCGCCAAATTGTAGATATTCAGCTTTGGCTGGAGAAGGATATCTTCTTAAAGGCGGATCGCATGACCATGGCTCACTCCATTGAGGGCCGGGTGCCATTTAGCGATTACGAGGTGTACAATGTGGCAAGAAAGCTTACCAAGGATCAGAAGGTAAAGGATAATCAGACCAAGGTAACCTTAAGAGCTGCCTCAAAGGATGTGATTCCAACGGAAGCCTACAACAAGAAAAAGCTTGGTTTCCCGGTTCCGGTGAGAGAATGGATGAAGGCGGAGGATGTAAAAGCCCAGGTGCTTGAAATGTTCCACACTCCAATTGCCTATGAGCTTTTTGATGTAAAATATCTGGATCAGCTGGTGGAGGAACACTACAACAATGTGAAAGATAACTACAAGAAAATATGGAATGTGTTTGTCTTCTTAAAATGGTATCAGATTTATTTTGTAAATTCTGTTTCCAAATAACTTTTAGTTTGGTATAATGACAATACATGAATTGACATGGAAGGAGTATTTTTCAAATGGCAGAATCAAGAAAAACCGTTACAATCAAAGCGGATGCATCCGGAGAAGTACAGGTAGCAGATGAAGTAGTAGCCATTATTGCAGGCCTTGCAGCCACAGAAGTGGAAGGCGTAAGCTCAATGGCAGGAAATATAACCAATGAAATTGTCAGCAAGCTCGGTATGAAGAATCTTGCAAAGGGCATTTTCGTAGACGTAGAAGAGGACGAGGTAAAGGTGGACGTGGCAATCAACATTTCTTATGGGTTTGCCATCCCTGATGTCACCTCAAAAGTGCAGGAGCGCGTCAAGACCGCAGTGGAGAACATGACAGGCCTTACGGTTGCTGTAGTAAATGTCAGAGTAGCCAGTGTAGATATGGGAGCTGACAACTAAAGAAAATGTGGGAAAGGGAGTTGTGGTTTTTCACTACTCTCTTTTTTTATGCATAAAAATGTAGTATAATGAATATTATCTGTGGGCTTATGCCCAAAGGACAAAAGTACGACGAAAATATTACTAGGAAACGAGGTTTCTATGACAAGAAGACAATTAAGAGAAAACGTATTTCAGCTGCTGTTTCGCATGGAGTTCCATGACACAGAGGAGCTTACAGAACAGCTTGCTCTTTTCGATGAGGAGTTCTCTCAGATGAACGAAGCAGACAAGGACTATATTACAGAAAAATGCAAAGCAATTATGGAGATGATTCCGGAGCTTGATGCCGCCATCAATGAGAAAACTACCGGATGGAAGACTACCCGTATGGGAAAGGTAGATTTGACACTTCTTCGCCTGGCTGTATATGAAATCCTAAAGGAAGAGGAAGTACCGACCAAAGTGGCTATCAATGAGGCTGTGGAGCTTGCAAAGATTTACGGAACGGATGATTCCAAGTCATTCGTCAATGGAGTGTTAGCAAAATTCGCATGAAAACGAACGTATACACAGTAGGATGGGTTAATCAGTACATTAAGAATATGTTTGCCCAGGATTATCTCCTTCACCGGATTATGGTGAAGGGAGAGGTGTCCAACTGCAAGTATCATTCCAGTGGCCATATCTATTTTACCCTAAAGGATGATAAAGGGGCTATGAGTGCAGTTATGTTTGCCGGGAATCGCAGAGGCTTGCAGTTTGCCATGAAGGACGGCGACAAAGTAGTTGTGACAGGCTCTGTTGAGGTGTATGAGCGGGATGGAAAATACCAGATCTATGCCAGAGAGATTGCTTTGGATGGAGAAGGGGATTTGTACCTGCGTTTTGAGGCCTTGAAAAAGGAACTGCAGGAAATGGGCATGTTTGATGCCATGTACAAAAAGCCTATTCCCAAGTATGCCAAACGTGTAGGCGTGGTTACCGCCAGAACCGGTGCGGCAATACAGGATATTCGAAATATCTCCGCAAGAAGAAATCCCTACGTTCAGATGATTTTGTATCCGGCTCAGGTGCAGGGAGAGGGGGCAGCCCTTTCCATTGTAAACGGAATTCGTGCGTTAGAACAGATGGGGGTAGATACCATTATTGTTGGACGTGGCGGGGGCTCCATAGAGGACTTGTGGGCTTTTAACGAGGAGATTGTGGCAAGAGCCATTTTTGACTGTTCCGTTCCCATTATCTCAGCGGTTGGTCATGAGACCGATTGGACCATTGCGGATTTTGTGGCAGATATGCGTGCACCGACACCATCTGCGGCAGCGGAGCTTGCGGTATATGAGCTTTCTCTGGTTGCAGATACGCTAGAGGAGTACAAGATGCGGTTGCAAAAAGGCCTGGAACGACAGGTGAGACATCAAAGGCAGCGTCTGGCAAACTATGAGACCAAGCTGTATTATCTAAGTCCCCAGACCAAGCTCAATGAGAGACGTCACCAGCTGGTTATGGCAGAGGAACGGCTGAAGGCTCAGATGAATCGGATTTTTCAGAATAAGAAACAGGTTTTTGCACTTCTTATGGCGAAGCTTGAGGGTCAATCACCCATGAAAAAGCTTCAGAGTGGATATGCTTATGTTGCAGATGCAACAGGAAAACGAATTACGAGGGTTGCAGAGGTTCAAAGGGGACAGGAGCTGGAGATTTCCATGCAGGATGGAAGTGTGCTGGCGAAGGTCAGTGATGTGCAGACCGGGAGACAATAGGTTACGCCGTAGGAGTGGATTGGAGAATAGGTGATAAAATGACAGAATTCTTAGAAGAGAATACAACAGATACCAAAAAGGAGGATTCCTTAGAGAGCAGATTTGCCCGTCTGGATGAGATCGTTTCTGCTATGGATGGAGATGAGATTACATTGGAAGAATCCTTTCGTCTGTACAAGGAAGGCTTGGAGCAGGTAAAATCCTGCAATGCGCTTTTAGATCAGGTGGAGAAGGCAATGCTGATTTTAAATGAGCAGGGACAGTTGGAGGAAATGTGATGGATTTTGAGAAACAGCTTCAGGAGAAAATCGCACAGATTGAAGCGTTGCTTCAGGCTTATCTCCCAAAGGAGGAAGGCTATCAAAGGACCATATTGGAAGCCATGAATTACAGTGTTATGGCCGGAGGCAAAAGGCTGCGTCCCATGATGATGCAGGAAGCATATATCATGTTTGGGGGAACCTCTCAGGCCATTGGACCGTTTATGGCGGCATTGGAAATGATTCATACCTATTCGCTGGTTCATGATGATCTTCCGGCTATGGACAACGATCTTTACCGCAGAGGAAAAAAGACCACCCATCATGTGTATGGAGAGGCAATGGGAATCCTTGCTGGAGATGCCCTTTTGAACTATGCTTATGAGACTGCGGCAAAAAGCTTTTTGCTGGAGCCGGAAAATGTGAATATTGGAAAAGCCCTGATAAAGCTTTCCGAGAAGGCGGGAGTCTACGGTATGGTTGGAGGCCAGGTAGTAGACGTGGAGGCTGAGAAGAAGCAGGAAGTGATTACCAAGGAAAAATTGGACTTTATCCATCATAACAAGACCGCAGCATTGATTGAGGCGGCTCTTGCTGTTGGGGGCATTCTTTCCGGTGCATCCGATACGGAGGTACAGAAGCTGGAGCTGGTTGCAAGAAAGATTGGTTTAGCTTTCCAGATTCAGGATGACATTCTGGATGTGATTGGAAAAGAAGAAGTTCTTGGAAAGCCAATTGGAAGCGATGCCCGCAATGAAAAAGTGACCTATGTCACATATGAGGGAATCGAGAAATCTAAAGAGGATGTAGCGCGATTGACAGATGAGGCCTTGGAGCTTCTTCATAGTCTTGGAAAAGAGGATAGCTTCCTTTCGGAATTATTCTTACACTTGGTAAATCGCGAAAAATAAGACGGTCAAGAGGTGATACTCTATGGTTTTAGACCAGATCAAAAAAGAAAATGATATTAAGAAAATACCTTCTGAGCAGCTGCCAAGGCTGGCTCAGGAGATTCGCACTTTTTTAATTGAAAATATAGCAAAGACAGGTGGACATCTGGCATCCAACCTAGGTGTGGTAGAGCTTACCATGGCACTACATCTGTCCTTTGATTTGCCAAAGGATAAGATTATCTGGGATGTGGGACACCAGTCCTATACCCACAAAATTCTGACCGGAAGAAGAGACGGCTTTGAAACCCTTCGCAAGTACAAAGGCTTAAGCGGTTTCCCAAAGACAATGGAAAGCCCATGTGACTGCTTCAATACCGGTCATAGCTCCACCAGTATCAGCGCAGGAATCGGTATGGCCACGGCCAGGGAGATTACAGGGGAGAACTATCATGTGGTGTCTGTCATTGGGGACGGGGCACTTACCGGTGGTATGGCTTATGAGGCTATGAATAATGCCTCACAGCTAAAAAAGAATTTTATCATCATCCTTAATGATAACAATATGTCCATTTCGGAAAATGTAGGTGGCATGAGCAAATACCTGTCGGATTTCAGAACGGCTACTGCGTACCGGGGATTAAAGATGGATATTTTGAATTCCCTGAACAAGATTCCGGTATACGGGGAACGAATGGTAAAAGGAATTCGCAAAACCAAAAATGGTATCAAGCAGCTGTTGATTCCGGGGATGCTCTTTGAGGAACTGGGATTAATCTACCTGGGACCTGTGGATGGTAGCGATATTCAGCAGATGTGCCGCGTATTTCAGGAAGCCAAGCGCATTGATGGCCCCGTACTGGTACACGTCCTTACCAAAAAGGGAGCAGGCTATCTTCCGGCAGAAAAATATCCTTCCAGATTCCATGGGGCAGAGCCCTTTGATGTGGAGTCCGGAAAGCCGTTGACCCAAAAGAGTGCCGCTACTTACACGGATGTATTTGGAAGAACCCTTTACAAGATTGCGGAGCAGAATGAAAAGGTAGTGGCAATTACTGCAGCAATGGAGGATGGAACGGGGCTTCGCAAGTTTAAATGTAACTTCCCAAATCGTTTCTTTGATGTGGGAATTGCAGAGGAGCACGCCGTTACCTTTGGAGCAGGCCTGGCTGCCTCCGGCCTTGTTCCGGTATTTGCAGTGTATTCCTCCTTCTTACAGAGAAGCTTTGACCAGATATTACACGATGTGTGTATTCAAAGGCTCCCAATGGTTTTTGCAATTGACAGAGCAGGACTTGTAGGCAGTGATGGAGAGACCCATCAGGGTATCTTTGATTTATCCTATTTGTCAGCAATTCCGGGACTTACGGTGATGGCTCCAAAGAATAAATGGGAGCTTATGGCAATGCTGCATTACGCAGTGAAGCTTGGAGCACCTGTTGCAATTCGCTATCCAAGAGGAGAAGCATATGATGGACTGCAGGAGTACAACAGTCCTATTGAATTAGGCAAGTCAGAAATCATCTATAAGGAATATGGAATCGCTCTTCTTGCAGTGGGAAGCATGGTGGAGACTGCGGAACGTGTACATGAGCTTTTGCAGGAGAAGGGAATTCCTTCCACGGTTATCAATGCCCGTTTTGCAATGCCTTTTGACAAGGAACAGATTGTAGCATTGCAGGAGGATCATGATATGCTTATCACACTGGAAGAAAATGTGGCAAGTGGCGGATTCGGAGAGCATGTAAGTGCCTTTGTCAAACAAAATGATATCGCCCTTGATGTGCACAGTATCGCAGTAGTGGATGACTATGTGGAGCATGGCAGTGTGGAACTGCTAAAGCATATGCTTGGAATTGATCCGGCATCCGTTTTCCAGAAGATTTTGGAATGGAGAAAAAAGTAGAGAAAAAGGAATCGTATCGGATGAAAGAACGTTTGGATGTATTACTGGTAAATAGAGGTTTGGCACCATCCAGAGAAAAAGCAAAGACATTGATTATGGAGGGAAAGGTATTTGTCAATCATAATAGAGAAGACAAGGCCGGTTCCACATTTCCGGATGACTGTCAGATTGAAATCCATGGTGAGACTCTAAAATATGTAAGTCGTGGTGGATTAAAGTTAGAAAAAGCCATGAATCACTTTACCATTTCCTTAGAAGGAAAGGTATGCATGGATATTGGAGCATCTACAGGTGGATTTACGGATTGCATGCTGCAAAATGGCGCAAGCAAGGTGTTCTCTGTGGATGTAGGATACGGTCAGTTTGCATGGAAGCTTCGCCAGGACCCAAGAGTCGTATGCATGGAAAAGACCAATATTCGTTATGTGACGCCGGAGCAGATAGGGGAACCTCTTGATTTTGCTTCTGTAGATGTGTCCTTTATTTCTCTAACCAAGGTCCTTGGTCCTGCAAGAGAGCTGTTGACAGATGGTGGTGAGATGGTATGTCTGATCAAGCCTCAGTTCGAAGCAGGAAGAGAGAAGGTTGGGAAGAAGGGGGTTGTTCGTGACCCTAAGGTACATGAGGAAGTGATTCATCGTGTCATTGATTTTGCATTGGACAATGGCTTTTCGATTTTGAATCTGGAGTTCTCTCCAATCAAAGGACCGGAGGGTAATATTGAATATCTGGTACATATCAAAAAAGAACAGGAACCAAAAAAGGAGGCGTCCATCGACGTAGCAGAGACAGTGGCTCTGGCTCATGGACAGTTGGATAAATAAATGCAGAGCTTTGGAATATTTGCAAACGAATACAAGGACCGCAATTTGGAATTTTCCAGGAAAATTGCCACATATATAAGAAGCAAGGGAGCAAAAGCTCAAATCCTTAAAAAGGGAGATTCCTTTGACGGGGTTGAGGTGGTACTGGTTTTAGGCGGAGACGGGACTATGATTCGTACGGCTACGATGCTTGGAAAAGAAAATATCCCTCTCGTAGGAGTGAACCTGGGAACCCTAGGGTACCTGTGTGAGCTGGAGGAGGATACGGTATTTCCGGCCATTGATTGCTTGATGTCCGACGATTATCTGCTGGAGACCAGGATGATGCTTACAGGGGCACAGGTTTCATCCAAGGATGAGTCATGGGATTCCACGGATTGGATGAAGGACAGCGATGCCAATTCGGCCTTGAATGACATTGTGCTTCACAGGTCCAACGAAATGTGTGTGCTTAGCTTTCATGTGTATGTCAATGGAATGTTTTTGGCTACCTACCGGGCGGATGGAATTATTCTTTCCACTCCCACAGGTTCCACGGGCTACAACATGTCAGCAGGGGGACCAATTGTCGATCCCAAGGCCTCTATTATTCTTCTTACACCAATCAATGCCCATAACTTGAACTCCAAGAGCATTGTGCTTACCGCGGATGATGTGATTGAGATCGAGGTTGGCACCAGCAGGGAAGAGCAGGATGAGAAGGCTATCGTAAGCTTTGATGGAGACATTGCCATGGTGCTTAAGGTAAATGATCGGATCCGAATCGCCAAGGCGGATAAGGAGACCTATATCTGTAAGGTGCAAAACGAGAGCTTTTTAGAAATATTACGCAGAAAAATGAACTAGGAAAACACAAAACCAGGAGAGAAGCATGAAGACCAGGAGACAGACCAAAATATTAGAGCTCATTGCAAAAAATGATATTGAAACCCAGGAAGAGCTTTCCGAATATCTTCAGGCAGAAGGGTACGCAGTTACTCAGGCAACGGTATCCAGAGATATTAGAGAGATGAAGCTTACTAAGGTTTCCATGAGCAATGGAAAACAGAAGTATGCAGCGCTTGTGGATTCCAAGGAGGATATGAGCGAGAAATATGTACGTGTTTTAAGGGACGGCTTTGTGTCCATGGACATGGCACAGAATATTTTGGTGATTAAAACCGTATCCGGAATGGCCAGTGCAGTCTGCGCAGCCATTGACGATATGCAATTCAGTGAAATTGTTGGGACCTTGGCCGGGGATGACACGATTATGTGTGCCGTTCGCACAGTGGAGGATACAGCCAACATTATGAAACGAATTGCAAAAATTGTAGAACAGTAGACATATACACAGCTTGGGAGAGTAGAAGGAGAGAATATGTTACAAAATCTACATGTAAAAAACTTAGCACTCATTGACGAGTCAGAGGTGGAGCTTCATTACGGGATGAATGTGCTCACCGGTGAGACCGGAGCAGGAAAGTCCATCATAATAGGCTCAATCAATTTGGCCCTTGGCGAAAAAATACCAAGGGAGATGCTTCGGGATAACGATAAACCGGCTCTTGTAGAGCTGCTTTTTGTGGTGGATCGTCAGGAGACCAAAGAGAAGTTAAGAGAGCTGGATGTGGAGCTTACAGATGATACGGTTCTTTTGAGCAGAAAGATATCTGCAGGAAGGGCAGTGGGACGCGTCAATGGGGAGACGGTATCTGTGTCCAGAATGAAGGAAATAGCAGGACTTTTGATTGACATCCACGGTCAAAACGAGCATCAGTCCTTATCCAACAAGAAAAAGCATCTGGAGATGATCGATGCCTATGGGAAAAAGGAGCTTACTCCATTAAAGGACAACGTAAGAAAGCTTTATCATACCTACAGCAGGTTAAAGGAGGAGTGGGATGGAGCCAATCTGGATACCGGTCAGAGACAAAGAGAGGCATCTCTTTTAGAATATGAGGTACAGGAGATTACAGAGGCCAATCTGAAGGTAGGAGAGGATGAAGACTTAGAGGAGGATTTTAAACGCTTTTCCAATGGAAAGAAAATCCTAGAAGCAGTGAATCACGCCTACGAGATTACGGGAGGGGAGATGGAATCTGCTTCCTCGGCAATTGGAAGGGCAGTGCGAGAGCTGTCTATGGTATCTTCCTATGATAAGACCGTGGAGAGCCTGGAAAGTCAGCTTCTTGAGATTGACAGTCTTTTGAGTGATTTCAACAGAGACCTGTCCGGCTATCTGGATGAAAATGATTTCGATGAAGCAACCTTTTATGAGATGGAAAAAAGACTTGATGTCATCAATCATCTCAAGAGTAAATACGGGGAAACCATTGAGGAGATTCTGGGTGCATTGGATGAAAAATCAGCCAGATTGGAACAGCTTCAGGACTATGATGCTTATCTGGACAAGCTTAAGCAACAGCTTAGTAAGGGAACAGAGGAGCTTCGTCAGGCGTCCAAGGAATTGTCAGACGCCAGAAAAAAGGTGGCAGAGCAGTTTACCAAGGAGGTAAAACAGGCTCTGGGTGACTTGAATTTTCTGCATGTGGAGTTTGAAATGCCATTTGAAGAGACCCCTGATTTTACACCAAACGGAATGGACGATGCCCAGTTTATGATTTCCACCAATCCCGGGGAACCGATTAAGCCTCTTGTAAAAGTGGCTTCCGGTGGAGAGATGAGCCGAATTATGCTCGCAATCAAGACGGTGATGGCGGAAAGCGATGATATTGAGTGTCTCATTTTTGATGAAATAGATGTGGGAATCAGTGGACGTACGGCTCAGATGGTGTCTGAGAAGATGAATGTGTTAAGCCGTAACCATCAGATTATTGTAATCACCCATTTGCCACAGATTGCAGCTATGGCAGATAGTCATTACCTCATTGAGAAATCTGTGAATCAAGAGATTACTACCTCCCACATTTTCCCATTAGAGGAAGAAGACGCGGTAAAAGAGCTGGCAAGAATGCTTGGAGGCGTTGAAATTACGGATGCCGTCCTGGAAAATGCAAAGGAAATGAAGGCGTTGGCTTATCGAATGAAATAAAGAATTTGACTCATACTAATCCATAGAAAGGTGGATTGGTATGGGTCATTTTATTTTAAAGAGAAGAGCTCTGAAAAAAATAACAGGAGGCATTTTGTGGCTGGGGTGTCTTGTGGGATTAACCATGGGATATTATAAAGAGAGAAGTCAACTGCCAACCGTATTGTATGGAGAGGTGTCCACGGAGTGGAACAATATCATATCCATTTCAGAGAAGAACGGTTCTCATCAGGTATCCATGGTAGATAATGCCAGCTCCACCAACGCAAAGATGATGGAATATCGCTTATTTGGTTTTCTTCCGATCAAGGAAGTGATGGTTTCACAACCGTCTGAGCGACAGGTTTATCCGGGGGGTGAAATCGTAGGCATCTACGGGAAAACCACAGGGGTGCTGGTCCTTGGAACCGGCAATGTTACCGCTTCTGACGGGACTCTGCAAAGTCCGGTAAAGGATGTGCTAAGGGAGGGGGATTATATACTTGAAATAGATGGAAACCCGGTAAATACCAAGGCGGAACTGATAAAATCCATTCAGGAGGCGGAACATGAAATTCTGGAACTGACTTATATGAGAGATGGAGAAAAGAAGGAAAAACAAATCCACGCAGTGCGCAACGGCAATGGGGAGAAAATGATTGGCGCCTGGATCAAGGATGATATGGCAGGAATCGGTACCATCTCCTACGTGGACGAGGAAGGAAATTATGGCTCCTTGGGGCATGGAATTGGAAGTACCGGACCAGATGATATTATGTCCATGGAGGGAGGAACCCTCTATGAGGTAGAGCTCATTGGGATTGATAGAGGTCAGAAGGGTACCCCGGGGCAGATAAAGGGTCGCCTGCATTACGGGTTAAACAATCGAATGGGGATGATTGAAAAAAATACCAGTATCGGTGTCTATGGGAAAGTGAGTGCCTCTGTCATGGAGGACTACAGGGAAGAGAAAGCTCTGGTTCCCATTGGCTATAAGCAGGAAATTGAGCTTGGGAAGGCATTTATATATTCAGAAGTGTCAGGGGAGCTGAAAGCATATCAGATTGAGATTATGGATTTGGATTTTGACGAGAATCACCACAACAAGAGCATTATTTTTCAAGTGACGGATGAA
>JALEPP010000041.1 GCA_022767075.1 Agathobacter sp.
AGGAGCGGCTAGCGCGCATTTTGTCAGACAATTTTTGACCCCTTGTTCAAACCGTTGGCGTACAGGAAATGAAAGCATGAGGGAGGCTTCCGAAAATACTAAGTGTCTTGTAAAGTCACAGATAAAAATAGGTACTCCCTCCAAGGAGCCCGGGGCAGGGGGCTGGTATCTGGAAGGAAAGAGGAGGCACCCATGTGGTCCGGAGCAGGGGATGGGAATCCGAGAGGAAAGAGGAGGCCCGAGGGGTCCGGGGCAGAAGGGGAATCCGTGAGGAAAGAGGAAGTCCCATGAAGAAGGGCCGGGGCAGGATGGGAATCGGACGGAAAGGGGAAGCCCCCAAGAAAGAAGTGCAATCCCCACGTGGAGAGGTTAAGAATTTGGGAAAGGGAGATAAAGTAGGTAAGAACCTCCATGATGGAGGGAAAGGAAGGAAAAGTGGCGTGCGAAAGAGCCTGGGTACCGAGAAGGTAGCCCAGGCTCTGAAGGGTTCAAATGGTTAGACTCGGGAGATTCCCCGGCGCCTATATTCTGCTTTTTTGTTTTTGTACATTTCCTGGTCGGCCCAGTTGAGGCACTCGCTCAGGTCATCTCCCCATTTGCCGTGGTATTCTACTACACCGTAGGAGATGGTGATTGGTGTGTTGAAGTCGCTGCTTCTCGCTTCCAGTTTCTCGTTGATCTGGTCGCATAGAGCTATCACTTCCTGCTTACTCTTCTGATAGCACAGTGCACAGAATTCGTCTCCGCCCATGCGGTACAGGTCACTGAATTCCCCCAGCACCTCCGTCATTACCGAGGCGACAATCTGAAGTGCTTTGTCTCCTATCAGGTGGCCCTGGTAGTCATTGATTGGCTTGAGTCCATTCATGTCTGCGTACAGAATCGTAGCGGTATCCTCGCCCTGCTTGAGCTTCTTGGCATCGGAATCGTACTTGCGGTGGTTGCCCAGCCCTGTGAGGGTATCGGTATATGCCATTTTTTCGTATACCTCACGCTCTACGTTCTCTCCGTAGGCTACAAAGGCTCTTCTTGTAGCATAGATTCCACAGAAGATCAGGATAATAACAAAGTTGATTCGGCAGAAAAATCCGTTTCCAAAATAATCCCAGAAGTAGAAGTCCAAAAGATCCAAAACGCCGCCTACACCCACCAGCCCAAAGAACAGGACGCCTCGAACACGAACCGCCATGCCATTTTGTTTGGTTCCCATGAAATACTGTATGCCAAGCAACACTACGTTGGACATCATCATCACGTGGACTACCCACAGGGAATTAAAATAGTCACAGATATTGGTGAGCTGTAAAATTAAAAGCAGTACATAGGTCCCCATGTCCACAGGCAGAAGTATCCGGTAGAACTTTTCCTTCCGGATATAGCCCATGCATTTCAGGGATAAGACTCCAGCCGGAGTAAACAGGGCAAAACACATAAAGCTCAGCATCTGTACCCAGTAATAGTTGGCTGAGTAGCAAAAAATCTGCCAGGTTCTGGATTCGGTCATGCCCCAGCATCCGATGATCAGGAAAGTGATTCCCACCTGTAGGTATTTCTTCCGAAGCTCCCCGCTTGTAACCAAAACCGGAAATACAATAAGCCCGATTCCTACTACCAAAGGTATCAGCGCTATAATCGTCAGCGCCACCCCTTTCCAATAGATATAGGAAATCAGTTCTGATTTATCCCCGATGATAAAAGGTCGAACCACTCCCGCGTATTTGGCATACGGGCTGGTTAATTCTACCGTCAGCAAATCACCGGTCTTGGCGTCCTCTAAGCTTACCAGCTGCCAACCGCTTCCCGGTGTCTTTCCAATCTTGATTTTTTCCGGCTTTCCAAAGCTATAAATCTCCTGTTCATTGAGATACGCCTTCACAAAGGTGTGGTCAGTGCGAAACAACAGGTAGCCCTGTTGACTCATGAAGTCGTCCACAATGGTGGAAACTCGATAAGGTGTCCCTGCCGGAAGGTCTGCGTCTTGAGGGAATGTTATGAGGTTGCCTTTTTCGTCGGTCCATCCTTCTGTCAGTTCTTTTACACTGGCATCGGTGAAAGGATTTTCTCTATAATAACCGTTGGTGGTCACTGCCATAATTGCCAATACTGCTATGCTGATTATCGCAATAAAAGCAAATATCTTCCGATAACTTAGCCATTTTCTCTTCATTTCGGAGTCCATTTCAAAGCCCCTTTCTTATTGTCCCCTCATAGTAATTCTTTCCTATTATTTTCTCCTATTTTTTCTCGTTTTTCAATACTGCATTCTGCTATTTTTTGAGAAATGCAAAAAGCCCCCTTCACATTGTCCTGTGAAGAGAGCCTTTCTGGGTTAGGTCTTTAAGTTTTAGCTTATGGTAATGGTAGAATTAATCTTACGTTTTTTGGCCATAATAACGGACTGGATTACCAGGAAGAGACAAAGCATTGCTGCAATTGTGATTCCTGTCCACCATGCATCATCCAAACCGGCAGAAGCAACGATGTTCTGGATGGTGGAAAGTGACAGCACACCAAACAGGGTTCCGATGATGTTACCGACACCACCTGTCAGCATGGTTCCGCCGATAATAGAGCTTGCGATTGCATCCATCTCCATGGCCTGTGCGTTGGTTACGGCTCCTGAGCCTACATGAAGCAGGTAGACAAATCCGCCGAGACCTGCAAGCAGACTACAGATCAGATGTGAGAGGAATACGGTTCTCTTTACGTTGATACCGAGCATCAAAGCACTCTGACGGTTACCTCCTACTGCGTAGAAGCTACGTCCCAATTTGCTCCAGCGGAGTACGATAAAGAGGATGGCTACCACAAGAAGGGCCACCACAACACCGATTTCTACATAGGCATCGATGTATCTTCCCAGACGGTTGTATGAGCCAAGTCCGGGAACAACGATTCTGGTATCCTTCAGTGCAACGAACTGCTCATTGGCTACGTTAAATGGGTTTGCATGGATGATTGTGGTCATACCCCTTGCAAAGAACATTCCTGCCAGGGATACGATAAATGGCTGAATCTCCAGATAGGCAACCAAATATCCCTGTACGATACCATATGCAAGGCCGATAAGGAGGGAAATTCCAAGGGCGCCTGCTACGTTGCCGCCTTTAAAGTCTAAGTATACGGCACAGGCCATGGTTACAAGTCCTACCACACCACCTACCGAAATATCAATTCCTCCGGTTATCATTACTAAGCTCATTCCACATGCAGTGATAATCAGTGCTGCATTTGAGTTCAGGATATTAAGAAAGGTCTGTGCCTTTAAAAAGCCTGAGCCCATGAATACCATTGCTCCGATGTACATCAGGAAAAATACCACTACGGTGACACTTAGAAGCATATTAGTATCCGACATGTTTAAGAATTTTCTGCCTAAGGATGGCTTATTTTCTGTTTTTGCTGACATATTATGCTGCCTCCTTTGCTACAGATTTTTTTCTTCCGAGGGCTGCAAGCTTCTCTCTTACAACCGGTGAGCTGATGACTACCAGGATGATAACTACAATGGCCTTGTAAGCAGGAAGCGCAGTAGAAGCTACGTTGAATTTGTACAAGGTTGTGGTTAAGAACTGGATAACATAAGCTCCAAGGATTGCTGACATCAGGTTAAATTTACCTCCGCCAAGGGAGTTGCCTCCAAGTGCTACCGCAAGGATGGCATCCATCTCAATGTCCTTTGCAATTACGGAGTAGTTGATGGTTCCAAGACGGCTGGTTTTAATCAATCCACATACGGATACACATACGCCTAAGATTACAAAGGTGATGAATTTGATCAGCTTTGGATTGATACCATTTAATCTGGATGATTTCTCATTGATACCTACTGCCTGTACGTAGGTGCCAAGTGCTGTAAATTTCAAAAGCAAAAGTGCAATGATGACACATGCTGCCGCAATAAAGAACGGCGTAGGAATTGGAATTCCCGGGATATAGCTTCCGAATATTGCATAGGTTGGGTCTACGATGTTTGGAAGTCGGTTCTCATTAATCCAGGCTGCGATAGAACGTCCTGCGGTAAAGAGGATTAAGGTCGCAACCATTGGCGGAATATTGAAATAGGCTACCAGGGTTCCGTTAAATGCTCCAAAAAGCATGGATACAACAACTGCTGCAAGGAAGGCTACAATAATTGGAGCCTGTGGTGTCAGCGACTGTCCATCCGGTCCGCATAGGATTCGTAAGATTACGGAACCTGCAATGGCGATGGTTGCTCCAACGGAGATATCCTGTCCGCCGGATGCTGCAGTTACAAGGGCCATTCCGATTGCCAGGATGGCAAGCTCTGAGCCAAAATCCAAAATGGTAATGAGATATCCGCTTAGCACCGGATTGCCTAAGTTGTTCTCCTTTAAGGTAATAGCAAAAAAGCTAGGGTCTGCAATGAGGTTTACCACAATGAGAATCAGCAATGCTACTACCGGAATTACCATCTGGCTATGTATGAATTTTGAAAATGGTGATTCTTTCTTTATATTTGCGTTACTCATGTTACTTGTCACCTCCGGCTATGGTCTTCATGACATTATTCTGGGTCAATTCTTCACCCTCGATTTCTCCTACCACTCTGCGGTCTCTCATTACGATGAGTCTTGAGCAGGTGCGGAGCATCTCGTCTGTCTCAGAAGAAATAAAGGTTACTGCCATTCCTTCTGATGCGAGCTTAAGTACCAGCTTCTGAATCTCGGTCTTGGTTCCAATGTCGATACCTCTGGTCGGCTCGTCGAGAATCAGGTAATCCGGATGGGTTGCAAGCCATCTTGCCAGAATTACCTTCTGCTGGTTTCCTCCTGAGAGGGATTTGATCGGTGTATCCGGAGATGCTGTTTTAATCTCCAAAAGCTTGATGTATTCATCTGCCAGTTTGGCAGCCTCTGCCTTTTTAAATGGATGGAAGAAGCCTCTCTTCACCTGAAGTGCTAAGAGAATATTCTCTTTTACCGACATATCTCCTACAATACCATCCACCTTACGGTCCTCCGGAAGGTAGGCAATTCCTGCCTTCATGGCATCAATTGGTTTCTCGATCTTTACCTGTTTTCCATTCTTCTTTACGGTACCCTGAAGCACACGGTCCGCTCCAAAGATGGCTCTGACACACTCACTTCGTCCGGATCCAAGAAGACCGGTAAAGCCGTTGACCTCGCCTTTGCGGATGTGGAAATCAAATGGTTTGATTCCTGCTGCGGACTGAAGGTCCTTTGCCTCATACAGTGGAAGCGTATCCTTTGCCTCGTATGGTTTGTTTTCGCTCTTGATTTCTGACATGTCGTCATACTCTTTTCCGAGCATCTTTGCTACCAGCTGTACTCTTGGAAGATTGGCAATCTCATACTCTCCCACCAGCTTTCCGTCTCGTAAGACGGTAATCTTGTCACACACCTCATACACCTGTTCCAGGAAGTGGGTAACGAAGATGATTCCTACGCCCTTTGCCTTCAACTCCCTCATGAGCTTAAAGAGCTTTTGTACCTCACTCTCATCCAGTGATGAGGTTGGCTCATCCAGAATCAATACTTTACACTCCATATCAACCGCTCTTGCAATTGCTACCATCTGCTGGATTGCAATGGAACAGCTGGACAACTGCTGGGTTGCTTTTGCAGGTATATCAAGTGACTGTAAGATTTTGTCTGCCCCTTCGTTCATCTGCTTCCAATTCATTCCAACGCCCTTGGTACGGCCGATGTACATATTTTCTGCTACAGAGAGGTTGGGACAAAGTGTAATCTCCTGGTACACAGTACTGATTCCGAGATTCTGTGCATCCTGAGGCGATTTGATTACGACTGCTTTGTCGTTGCCCTTCAGGAAGATCTCACCCTCATCCTTTTCGTATACTCCTGTCAGCACCTTAATCAAGGTCGATTTTCCGGCACCATTTTCGCCCATCAACGCATGTATTTCGCCTTCTTGCAGGTTAAAATCCACTGCCTGCAATGCGCGTACACCCGGAAAGCTTTTATGGATATTTCTCATTTCCAATACTGATTTCTCTTTCACCAGCGTTTACACTCCTTTTCTTAAAATAAGCGCGGAAGTGGCGATTAACCCCAGACGCCATTCCGCGCTTTTTCCATTTATTTTTTCGAAGGATAGGATTCTTAATTAGATTCCGTATTTCTCTACGTCTTCAGCGGTAATGGTGTCTGCTGAGAATCCTTGTTCTTCCATGATAACTACCTTGCTATCGAGAGTCTCACCAGCTTCGAGCTTCTTGATGATTCCATCAATGGTAGAAGCCTGGAATGGGTTACACTGTCCATCGTAGTTCCATTTTCCGTCTACAAGGTTCTGAAGAGCATATTTGTTGCAGTCAAATCCCATGATGATTACGTCTCCACCTACACCGTGAGAGATGTTAGCTGCGTCAAGAGCTGCAGTAGCACCCTTTGCCATATCATCGTTCTCAGCGTAAATAACGTTGAAGTCTTTTCCTGCATCGATAGCAGCCTGAACGATCTGCTGAGCATTCTCTGCTGACCATGTAGCTGTCTGCTGATCTACTAATTCCCAGTTGTCTTCTGCTTCAACCTTAGCATCTAAAGCTCCTGAACGTCCGATCTGAGCTGCAGATCCCATAGCACCCTGGATGTGGATGATCTTGTAGCTGTCTAATTTCTGGTCTGCTAACCAAGCAACAGCGGTCTCACCTTCTTTTGCCATATCAGATACTACAGAAGCCTCGTATAAGCTTTCGTCAGCATCGATGGTACGGTCAAAGAGGATTACTCTTGTTCCTGCGTCCTGAGCATCCTTTAATACTCCATCCCATCCTGAAGTATCTGCTGCAGAGAGAAGTAAGTACTGAACACCGTCCTGAATCATCTTCTGAGCTGCTTTGATCTGCTCGTCATTCTTTAAGCTGTATGCAAACTGAGCATCGTATCCGTTTGCTTCACAGAACATTTCTTTCATATCGTTAACGTTAGCGGTACGGTAACCAGACTCGTTAGGGTCGTTGTTGATTACACCAACTGTGATTAATCCGCTTGCTGCATCTCCTGCTGGAGCTGCGTCTCCTGCTGCAGATGTGTCTCCGCCTGTTGCGTCATTTCCGCTTGATGCCGGAGCGCCACCGCATCCTACAAGTCCCAGTACCATTGCTGATACGCATAAGGTTGCTAATAATTTTCTTTTCATGTTTTTTCCTCCCAATAGAAAAATTTGATTTGTTTTGGGTTTCCCCTGTGATTAGAGATTACCACCACGAAAATTATATTGCAATAGCTAATCGCTTGCAAAATCAAGGTTCGTGAGTTCTTTACAATACAAATTATTCGAGTTATAATCAAAAATACATACAAATCCTATTTTCAAGTTCATTATTTTACGGTTTCCGTTGAAAATATTATGGTTTTTCCATTTATTTCCAATTTTATTAGTACTTAAGGACCTGTTTTTGTGTTGTGCATATTGATTACCCATCCGAAATAGGTAAAATTTTTTTGTGAAAGAGGGGAAATATTTATGGCGATTAAATACAAATGGCTTGCAGCCAGATTAAAAGAACAGCTTCCATCGTATAAAAATAACGGTGTCCATCGACTCCCTACAGAGGCTTGGCTGTGCAAGCACTATCATATGAGTCGTCAGACCGTTCGGGATGCTTTAAGATTGTTGGAGCAGGAGGGACTCATCGAGAGACGGCAGGGAAGTGGTTCCTATCTTACCGGTCTCTCTGCGCAAAAGGAATACAATGTCATTGACATCTTGCTGCCTAACACCGAGGAATATCTCTTCCCGGCTCTGGTAGCTGAGCTTAGAAAGGTATTTGGAGAGAAGGGTTTTTCCTGCCGGTTCCACGAAGTGAACGGAAGCCTGAAAAAGGAGAGGGAGATTTTGGAGGAGATTTTGTCTGACCTTCCGTACAAGGGAAAGGGGCTTCTGGTTATGGGTACCAAAAGTGGATTTTACAACCCCAATCTTCCCCTTTACGAAAATATCCTTGAGGAGGATATCCCTCTTGTGTTCTTTCTGGAAGCCTACCCGGAGCTGCCCAGAGTTCCTACGGTGAAGCCGGACTATTATCACAGTGCCGGAAAGCTTGTGGCATACAGCGTGGATAAGGGCAATACGGACATCGGCATTATTCTTCCTTTTATGGAGCATTCGTCCAAAGAGATGTATCAGGGCTACCTGACCGGTCTTGCTCAAGCCCGGCTGCCCTTTGAGGAAGACCGTGTATTCTGGGTGGGGGATCAGCTCCCTTCCTTTGAACAGCTTTGCCACTGCGAGGCGGTCATCTGTCACGATGACCTTATGGCATACCTGCTGGAAAAGAAATTCCGTCCCATTGCCAACCAGGGAAAGGTGATTCCTGCCATTTTGTCCTTGGGAGGCACGTACCTTTCCGCCAGCAGCAGACATCCCTTCTATTCCTTAGAGGTATCCACTGCTGCGCTTGCCTCAGAAGCCTATAGTCTCCTGTACTCTCTAGGGCTTTGTCCCTGAGTCTTTTTAAACACAAAGCTAAAGTAATGGGGATCCTTGTATCCTACCTCCTGGGCAATTTCCCCTGAGGATTTGTCCGTGGTTTTCAAAAGCTTTTTGGCTTTCTCCATGCGCTTTGCCGTAACATACTCTACAAAGGTCTTGCCCATGGCCTGGCTAAAGGTCGCGCTGAGATAATTGGCGCTTACCTTTACCTGAGACGCCACCTCGTTCAGCGAGATATTCTCATTGGTATAGTTGTGGTCGATATATTCTAAGGCTCTCTTTAACGCCTTGCTTCCCTGATCGTCTGACTCCTTATCCCGCAGCACCATGGCTGCCTGAAGCATATCGATGAAGTAGTCCTCCACCTCTTCCGGTTTGATATGCATATCCATTTCCTGATTCTGGAGCTTGTCGCTGTGTTCCTCCTGGGTCGACCCCAGTGCTTCTACAAATGCAATGACGGTAAATCGGATGTTGAGCACCACATAATCCCGAAACATATTGGAACGAAGCGCCTCCTGGATATTGAGCAGGTAGCTCTCTACAAAGTCAGTCACCTCGGATAAGGTTCCCTGTGCTAAAAACTCCCGGATAATCTCCGGATCCATTTTCGCCGAGTCCACCGTCTTGATGTTCTGATCCTCTGACGCTGCCATGTAGCTGCCCAGCGTCTCTGTGCTGAGCACATGTTTGTCCGGAACAAGGAAACGATAGGCGGCATAATGGTTCGCCTTTCCATAGCACTGTGGCAATGCGCTGAGTCGTTCCACCGGCTCTCCCAATGCCACATACCACTGAAGCTCCTCCGGAACCGATTCATATACCTGACGGATCCTTCTGACTGCCTTCTGGGTCAGTTCTTCTATCCGGCTACTGTCCGATTTTACTAGAATTCCATAGCAGTTTACGTTCCATCCAAACAGGGTGTACTCCGGATTTCTTAGGAAGTAGTGGAGAATTTCCTCCTGCTTTTCCTCAAACAGTCTTCTCTGGTCTTCGGAGATTCCCTGTTTTTCCTTTAAGTATAGGAAAAGGAGATTATAGTAGTCTGCCGTGATTTCGATATCCAGCTTTCCTGCTTCATCGTAAATCTCCATGACGCTCATCTCTCCCTCCAACAGACGCTCAAAAAATCGTCTGCGGCTGAAGCTTTCATATTCATGCATTTCATTGGCAAATTGTATCTGATAATCTACCAGCTCCTTCTCCGCCTGAATCTTTTCCTTGATTTCCAGCAGAGTCTTTTTCAGATTCATCTTGGTAATGGGTTTTAGCAGATACTGGTCTACCCCTACCTCGATTGCCTTTCTTGCGTATTCAAAATCGTCATATCCACTGATAATCACGATCTTTGTTTTAGGAAATTCCTCTGACACAATCTTGCTTAAGGACAGGCCATCCATAAACGGCATCTTTACATCTGTAATCAGCAAATCCGGCCTGGTCTTTCGAATGACAGAAAGAGCCATCTCTCCATCCGCCGCTTCTCCTGCAAATTCGTAGCCGTACTCACCCCATGGCACGGTATCTCGTATTCCCTCACGGATAACTGTCTCATCTTCCACTAATACTACTTTTAACATTTCCCTAATAAGTCCTTTCCTCTATGGATTCCTCCACGTTAGAGATATCAAACACCTGCTCCTTGATATAGGTTTCTCTTTCTACCTTTTCACCCTTTTCCAGCTGCTCAATAATTCCCTCTATATATGGTCCCTGAAGTGGGTTGCATTCCACATCCACATTTAACTGTTTGTCTGCGATCATCTGCAGTGCATTCTTGCATGCGTCAAAGGATATGACTATGATGTCTCCCTCCGGGCCTGTGGTGTAACCAGCCTCTTCGATGGCATCTATGGCACCAAACATCATGTCGTCATTCTGCGCAACCACCACATGGATTTCCGGGTACTCTGCCAGCATCTGCCGCATGACCTCCTTACCCTTGGTAGTGGTGTATTCTCCATCTACTCGGTCCAGAATGTGCCAGTTCTCGTTGTGCTCTGCCACATCCTCGAATCCGGCGGTTCTTCCGATTACCGCAGTGGCTCCTGCGGTTCCCTGAAGCTCTACAATATTGATTTCTTCCTCTTCCCGGCCGACCTTCTTCAAATAGTCCTGTAGCCATTTTCCCGCTTTTTCCCCTTCCTCGTGAAAATCCGAACCAACCCATGTGGTATACAGACTCTCATCCTCCACATTGAGCTTTCGATCGAATAGAATCACGGGGATTCCAGCGTCCTTGGCCTCCTGCAGCACGGTATCCCATCCATCCTCTGTAATAGGGGAGAAGACGATATAATCCACCTGCTGGGAGATAAAGCCGCGGATGGCTTTTATCTGGTTTTCCTGTTTTTGTCTTGCGTTCTCAAAAATCAAAAAATATCCGGATTCCGTGGTAAAGGTCTCCTGAATGGAATTGGTATTGGCGGTCCGCCATACGGATTCACTTCCCACCTGGGATACCCCCACCACAATCAGGCTGTCATCTATGGGTGTAATGGTATCCTCTCCTGCCGGGTGAACAATCTCTGAGTCCTGTGTCACATCTGTGATTCCACAGCCCCACAGTCCCATTGCCCCTGCAAGCAGTCCTGCCACCAGACTCCTTTTTATAAGTCTTATGAATGATTTCTTATTTCTCTGCCCAGTCATTTCATTCTTCCCCTAATGGTTTTCTTTGCATTTTTATGGCTGGAATCACAAGCTCAACTGTGGTTCCTTTTCCTTTTATTGACTGGATCTCCATGCCATATTCTGCTCCGTAATACATACGGATTCGCTCATTTACGTTGGCAAGGCCAAAGCCTCGCTCTGTCTCCTTGCACGGCCTTGTGATCTCGCCTCTGAGTTCCTCCAGCTCCTCCGCTTCCATTCCTACGCCGTTATCCCGGACCGTAAGGCGGATGCACTCTCCATCCTTTTCTCCGTGAATATGGATAAAGCCTTTGGCTCTCTTTTCCTTCAGGCCATGGTATAACGCATTCTCCACAATGGGCTGAAGGGTCAGCTTTGGTATCTGATAATCCAGGATAACCTGGTCAAACTGGATATCGTACTCCATGATGTCGTGGTAACGCATGGACTGGATCTCCAGATAGCTTCCTATATGCTGCTCCTCCTCTGAGATGGTGATGAGCTCTTTTCCTTTGCTAAGCACCATTCTGAAGAAATTGGATAAGGTCACAATCATGTTGACCGCCTGGTCGGTCTCGTTGGCTTCCACCAGCCATACAATGGTATCCAGAGTGTTGTACAAGAAGTGAGGATTAATCTGTTCCTGCAAAAGCCGAAGGTCTGCCTTTCGCATTTTCTGTTGATCCTCCTTCACCTCGTCTATCAAATCCTCCATGTTGGATGCCATGTGGTTGAAGCTGTCGGATAAGGACTGAAGCTCCTCGGAGCCTTCTGTCTGGGCACGTACCGCAAAATTGCCTCCTGCCATCTCCTCCGTGGCTGCCCGAAGCACATACAGGGGCTGAAGCATCTCATTTACAATGTACACTGAGAACGCGGTTACCATTATCAGCATAAATAGAACCACTGCCACGCATACACAGATAAAGGTATTTACCTGATGGTGCATTGCCTGGTTTACGGATTCCATGCTCTTGGTCTGGTAATAGATGTAGTACTGGATATCATCCTGAATCAATTCGGTAAGAATATAGATATTGTTATCCAGCCGTTCGATATTTTCATCATAGCTGTCCCCGGCTTCCATACTGGCTTTAATGTCATCCACTCGTTTCTGCAGTGTGTCGATATTGCGCAGAAGACTTTCCAGCCACACCTTGCTCTCTTCTGAGGAGGTGTCCGTAATCAGGTTACGAAATTCCCCTCTCAGCTCACGAATCAGCACATAGGGGTCCTTGAGGGTGGGATCCTCTCCGATATTGTCAAAGGTTACATATCCTACCACCAGCTTATAAAGACTCTCATCCATCTCTTCCTAGAAGTTCAGGTTGTAGTTGTTGGCTACGGTCATGCTGCTTACTATTTGTTCATAATTCCGGCTATAGTTTGCCATGGATACCAAAAGGTACCCTATCATAATAAGAAAGGGAATGGACACCCCCACGGACAACGCTAGGATTTTCGTGCGGATGCTTCCCTTTGCTTTTACTCGATGATTTCGTTCGCGCACTGCTCCAGATCCTCTCTTGCGTCTTCAAATGCCTGTATCAGTCTTGGGTGGAATACTCCACATTCTCCGTCCATAATCATCTGGTATGCTTTTTCTCTGGAGAAAGCCTTCTTGTACGCTCGCTCACTTAAGAGTGCGTCATATACGTCTGCCAAGGATACGATCCTTGCTCCAATGGAGATTTCCTCTCCTCGCAATCGATCCGGATATCCGCTTCCGTCATGTCTCTCGTGATGGTGCCTGCATATGTCAGATGCAAGCTTTAGCTGCTCCTGATTCTGGACCTCAGAAAGGTACTGGATAATCTCGCAGCCCTTTGTGGTATGGCTTCTCATCACCTGAAGCTCATCTCCGATGAGTTTTCCCGGCTTTAACAGGATTGCGTCCGGAATGGTGACTTTTCCGATATCATGAACCACAGATGCCGCCTCTATGTTATCAATATCCATATCCGTGAGATTCTCATCCGGATACATCTTCTGATAATGCTCCGCGATAATTCTGGTAAAGAATTTCACTCTCTTGATATGTACTCCGGATTCGGTATCCCGGAATTCTACGATATTACTGATTGCCTCAATCAATGCGGAGTTAAACTCCTCCATTTTCCTTTTTTGAAGCTCCAGCTCATCCTCTCTCTTTTTCAGCTGGCCCTCTAACATGCCCACATTTTCGAACAGGTTGATAAACTCCGTCACTCGTTCATAAACCACATGGGGTGTAAACGGCTTGTTGATAATCTCCATGGCTCCCAGCTTATAGCAGTTGGCCTTTACATCCTCACGCTCTTCACCGGTAACCATCAATACGGGAATCTTATTGGTAATTCCCTTTGCTGACAAGAGCTGCAACACCTGAAAGCCACCTAAGACCGGCATTTCCAGGTCCAGAAGGATCATGGCAAGCTCCTGCATGTGAAGCCCGATTTCCCGGATTGCATCCTTTCCATTGTCTGCATAGACTACGTGGTATTCCTCGATAAATAGTTTTCCAAGTATCTTACGATAGGTTGCATCGTCATCTACAATTAAGATTGTTTTTCTCATGGATGTCTTCTCCTTCCTGCTATGACTTCTTATCTCTTGCTTCCTTGATAATAGACATTTGGATAGACTGAACTTGTTTTTGAGTAAAGGTGTATGGTCCCATGGTTGACGGCAATGGAGTTCTGACACCTCCTACGCTAATCATCATCATGCCCTCAATCTTGCCATCTACCCGGATAAAGCCATCTCCCAGGTTTTTCTTTATCCGTTCCATCATCTGAAGCTTCTGCTCCAGCTCTCTTCTCTGAGCCTTCCTCTCCTCCAGGGACTGCATGGTCTTCTTGTAGGCATCGTTGCCCTCCAGGGCTTGGGACGGCGATACGGACTCAACAGACTTCCTTGCACTCTCCAGCTGCTCTACCAGTGAATTCATCTGCTCCAGCTCCGTCTCATATTTCAGACATACCTCCTCGATCCAAAGCTGATCCCCTACGGATACGGTGGCATTTTTGTCTCCGTTTTTCCGGACATTGTCTATTGCTATGGATTTGGCTGCAAAAATTCGTCCTCCAAGGATTCTGGAGTTTGAACCGATTCCTTCTACGACTCCGTAGCTGTGGATGATACAATCCTGGAAGAAATTTCCCTTTACGTCGCCATTTGCTTCAATCTGGGCTCCCAGATATCCCATGGCGTAGACATTTCCCTTTGCCCACAGTCGGCTTTGCTTGCCTTCCACGTCCCCGCGAACTACGATGTCCTGTCCCGCATCTAAAATTCCGTTGATCACCTGTCCTTCGATATAGATGGAACCTGTGGCGCTTATTTTAGCCCCCGGTTCTACTGTCCCCAGTACACGGACATCTCCTTCTACGTGAACCTCTCCCGCATCCTTCCGGACATTTCCCATAATCTCGTGTATCTGCGATATCCACAGGGTATCCGTCACTGCGGAGTATCTTGGAATTCCTTCGATCTCTGCTTCGTATTTACCGTTCAAATAGTTGTAAGAGACACTGCCATCCAACTGGAGCTCCGGTAAATCTCTTCCGCTGGCTCCACGAATAGGCACTCCTGTTACGGTGCAGCCCTCTGTTCCGTGCTCTGCGTAGTGATACACCACTAACACCTGTCCCACCTCTGCCTTTTTTACCTGGAAAAAAGGAGTGATGTCCAAGGTCCCGTCCTTCTGTAGCTGCAGCGGCTTCTTGTTCGGCAGGTCAAAGAAGAAATCAAAATAACCGTCCTTTCCCCGGACGACCCTTTTCCCTTCCATAATCGGGATTGGTCTCTGAAAGCTCTCTTCGGTTCCAATTCTCGGTACGTTTGGCTCGATGAGGTCTCCCCTTACGCCATTTCTGGTCAGGGCAGCCATCACATCTGCCATGGTAATCTTTTCCTTTTTTCTTGGAAGTGTCACATAGGCGGTAAGGTAGTCATCGCTGATATGCATAATGATACCTGTTGCCTCATCGATGGTCTTCTTTCCATAGCCCTTGTCATTATCCGTGTAAATCTCCGACAGAAGACTCTCACGGATGGATTTCATATCGGTGACAGAATACATAAGGTCTGCATATACACTCACATCCAGGCCATCATTTAACCCCATTCGAATCTGACGCATCTGTCCGGATGAAAATAGCGGGTTTTTGTACAGACGAACATCTACCCTCTGTTCCAGACCTCTGCGAATCTCTCGCATCTGTTTCCAGTTATAGAAATCCTTTGCATATTCACTTACATCTACGCCGGCTTCCCTACCCAGCTGAATCTCCTGAATCTGAGGCGTATGAAATCCCAGCTGGTCCAACTCTTCTTCTGTCAAGTTGGCACAATTCCCCCGAAAAAATCCGTCCGGACTTTCCAGATCATGTACCTGGAGCAGCGTGTTTCTATATACGCGGTCCAGCTGCATATCCAGATTGTTGCTGATGCCCTTCTCATCCATGGCACATCCTCCATGTTCTTATCCTGTCCCCCGGAATCCGTCCACTTTTCCTATGGTGCTGTGGTTACGGAGTCCTCCTGTTTATCGCTCAGTATCTGTTGCACAATGGCATTGGCAATTCCTTTTGCGTAGCCATCGGAATTGTGAACCATGTTATTGCGATCCTCTTCTACGGAAATAAATCCAAGCTCCACTAGGGCGCACTCTACACCCTGGTTGGAATTGAGAAAGAGATTGCTTCCGTATATGGTGTTTCGTCCGTCTACGTAGGCTCCTGTTGCAATTCCTCCTACCTCTCGAATCATAAACAGGTAGTCTGTGTCTGTGGTTATGTTATATGGTTCATAGCCCTTGTTCTGGGCACTTGCGATAGCCTCCTGAATATCATTCTCATTGTAGCTATGCACATAGGCTCCGGGCTCTCTACACCCCGTCTCCATCGGAGAATATGACGTTCCTACCTCTGATACAATCTGATCTGCAAGGAGCTTAGCAAATCCGGAATTCGCTCTGCAGCTTCCATATACCTGAACCCCTCCGGCTGTGAGCACTTCATTGCTATTGATATGGATAGAAACCTCATACTTGGCTTTTGATCTGCAGGACACATTTACACGTCCATCCTCATCATACATGGTATACGCCATCTTAAGGTCCGGACCTTCGCTGCCGTCTCTGGTAAGTAAAACCTTATACCCGGCCGCCTCTAAAAGCTCTTTTGTCTTTAACGATACGTTGAGAACCAAATCCCGCTCGCAATATTCTCCGGATACGGTTCCCGCATCATTGCCACCATGTCCGGGATCAATGACGATATCATACACGTCAGCCGGAAGCTCCGTGGTGGTAATTGAAAGCATGGCTGTGTCTTCTTCCTGGCCCATTTCGATTTTCTGGTTGGTTCCTGTGGCAGTATCTGTCAAGGTATAATAAACCAGCGGTTCTTCTCCACTGGCGTCCTTTACACGGTAATAATCCACACTTCCGTCCCCATAGACAACACTGAGCATGAGATAATAGTTGTTGTCCTCAAAGCCCTCCAGACATAAGCCTTCGTTCAGTTCCTTTGCGGTCTGGAATACCCCTGTGGTGCTGTCATAATTCAGGATCTGTCTCTGAGTGTAATCAGAAGGTCCTGTGCTCTCGGATGGCACCATCAGAAGAAATACGTTCTTTACGGTTTCCTCTACGGATAAGTTTCCTTCGAGACTCAGGTGTGTACCATATGTGTAGTATTTTGTCAGCTCCACCGCCGAATAGTTCTTAAGGAACTTTGGCTTTTTAACCTGCTCCGTCTCCTGAGACTCGGTCTGCTGGGGCTTAGCCGCTGTGTCTTTGGTCAATGATTTGGCAATGGTCATTCCTCCAAAAACAATCAATACCACCAGCAGGACTAAACTCAGCCCGAACAGGATGCGATTTCGCATTCCCCGATACCATCTTTTACTGTGTCTTCTACGTCTTCTTCTCTGTGCTGTCATCCCTCATATACTCCTACTTGTTTCTTGCGTAAACTATATCTACATTCTATTCTATTTGCCTTAAAATTGAAATCCCTTAAAACAAAAAATCCCTGGGAGATGATACCAGGTATCTTCCCCCAGGGGATTCTTTTTATCACTTTATCTTAGATATTTAAAAGGTCACTGAATGCTTTTAATGCGCCGTCTGTCTCATGAGCTAGTACACGTTTTGCAAGAACCTTTCCAAGCTGTACACCTTCCTGATCAAAGCTGTTCACATTCCAGAGGAATCCCTGGAACATAACCTTATTCTCAAAGTGAGCAAGAAGTGCTCCAAGTGCTTCCGGTGTGAGCTGATCTCCGATGATGATAGAAGAAGGACGTCCCCCTTCGAAGTTCTTGTTGCGATTGTCGTCTGTTTTTCCGCATGCGAAAGCGACAATCTGAGCTGCCACGTTGGCACAAAGCTTCTGCTGGCTGGTGCTATCCTGGATTACAACATCTGTTCCAATCTGGCTGTTCTTGAATCCGATGAACTGAAGTGGAATGATATCCGTTCCCTGATGGAGAAGCTGATAGAAGGAATGCTGTCCGTTGGTTCCCGGCTCACCAAAGATAACCGGTCCGGTTACATAGTCCACATAATCTCCAAAGCGGTTTACTGATTTTCCGTTTGACTCCATATCCAGCTGCTGTAAGTGTGCCGGGAAACGGCTTAATGCCTGTGAGTATGGAAGCACTGCAGTGCTTGGGTAGCCCAGGATGTTTCTCTCGTACATACCGATTAATGCATCCAGCATATCCGGGTTGGAAAGGACATCTGTTTTTGCTGCAAGCTTATCCTGCTCAGCGGCACCATTTAAGAATCTTGCGAATACTTCCGGTCCAAATGCTAATGATAATACTGCTCCACCTACTGCTGAGGTTGAAGAGAAACGTCCTCCAATGTAGTCATCCATAAAGAAGGCTGCAAGGTAGTCATCACTCTTAGCCAGTGGTGAGGTCTCGCTGGTAACTGCAATCATATGCTTTGATGCATCAAGTCCGGCCTTTGCCAATGCGTCCTTTACAAAAGACTCGTTGGTTAATGTCTCTAAAGTAGTTCCTGATTTCGAAACTAATACGAAAATAGAACGGGCAACATCCACACCATTTAATACCGCTGCGGCGTCATCCGGATCTACATTGCTGATGAAACGGGCCTCCATTTTGAAGGTGCCATTTTTCTTTGCCCAGTTCTCAAGGGCAAGGTACATGGCACGAGGTCCTAAATCACTTCCGCCGATACCAATCTGTACCACGGTTGTGAATTTCTCTCCTGCCGCGTTGGTGAT
>JALEPP010000061.1 GCA_022767075.1 Agathobacter sp.
AGGCAAAAGTTGATCAATATAAAAAAGAAAAAGCCAATCGCAAGAAAATTATGGCAAAAGAAAAGCGCATGAAAGCACTCCGTACCACTGTTCTTTCTGTGGTATGTGTGGCAATCGTCGGCTGGGCAGGTTTCTCTGTATATCAGTATTACGAAGCAAACAAACCTGCAGAAACTCATCAGGTAAACCTTGATGGAATTAATAACTATCTCTCAGAACTTAACACCGAGAATTAGTCCTTATCGGAAGACAGGCATAAAGCCTCTCTGGAATCACTCCAGGGAGGCTTCTTCTATGGCCTTTTCTATGGCACCAAGCAGCACAATAGAGGTATACTGATTATTTTCCGAATAGGTAACCCCCTCGGTGCTTTGATTCGCAATCACCTGAGCCGCAATCTCATCTAGAGAAGGCTCTACCAAAGGATACATGGTCTGCACCGTTTCATCCACATTTTCCAATGAAATAGAATTGATATGATCCTGATCCACGCACACCACAACCTCCAAGTCTTTATCTCCAAGTGAGATTACCGATGTATATACACCAGGAGTGTACAGTCCTGTTATTTCACTCTCTTCTATTTCCTTTGCCACGTCTACCAGATTTTCTCCTCCGTTTTGTCCCACTTCCCCCATGGCTGCTTCCTCACCATGGTCCTTGAAAAATGTGGTCACCACCAATATCCCCAGGATTATCGCAAGCACCACCACAAACAAACCCAGTACCACTTCCTTCATATGAAACACCACAATTTTTGTTCTCGCGCTCATTGTCTCACTCCCAATCTCTTCTCCCTATGGTCCCTTCCCTTAATTCTATGTTACCCACACAAAAATATGCCTTTACAAGCAATTTCTTTCCATGATAGAATTCCCTAAGCGTATATAAAAAGAAAAGACAGGAGTCTCACATGAGTATATTAAACGTAGAACACCTTAATCATGGTTTTGGGGACAGAGCACTCTTAAAGGATGTATCCTTCCGTCTCTTAAAGGGAGAGCATGTTGGCTTTGTGGGAGCCAATGGAGAAGGAAAATCCACCATTATGAACATCATCACCGGAACCCTAATCCCCGATGAAGGAAAAATTGAATGGGCCAAAAATGTCCGTGTCGGTTACCTGGATCAGCATGCCGTGTTAGAAAAGGGTATGACGATCCGGGATGTTCTTCGCAGTGCTTTTTCTTACCTCTTTGAGTTGGAGGAGCGCATGAACACCATCTGTGATTCCATGGGAGATGCTTCCCCGGAAGAACTGGACAACATGATGGCAGAGCTTGGAGAGATTCAAGACACCTTGGACTCCCACGATTTTTACATTATCGACACCAAAATAGAAGAGGTTGCAAGAGCCCTGGGGCTTATGGGAATTGGTTTAGACAAAGACGTTACCGAGCTTTCCGGAGGACAGCGTACCAAGATTCTTCTTGCAAAGCTCCTCCTTGAGAAACCGGACATTCTTCTTTTGGACGAGCCAACCAACTACCTGGATGAGGAGCATATCACCTGGCTTACCCGTTATCTCCAGGAATATGAGAATGCGTTTCTTCTAATCTCACACGATATTCCATTCCTGAATTCGGTTATTAACCTGATTTACCATTTGGAAAATGGGGAATTGAGTCGTTACGTTGGGGATTACGATGAATTTATCCGTATCTATGAACAGAAAAAGGCTCAGCTGGAAGCCGCCTACAAAAAGCAGCAGCAAGAGATTGATGATTTGAAAGACTTCGTCGCCAGAAATAAATCCCGTGTTGCCACCCGAAATATGGCAATGTCCCGACAGAAGAAGCTGGACAAAATGGACCTCATCGAGCTTGCCGCCGAAAAGCCAAAGCCTGAGTTCAACTTTCTGGAGGCCCGCACACCAAGTCGCTTTATTTTCGAGACCAAGGACCTTGTAATCGGCTATGATGAACCCCTCTCCAAGCCTCTAACCCTTTGCATGGAGCGCGGACAAAAAATCGCCATGGTAGGTGCCAACGGAATCGGAAAAACCACCCTTTTAAAGAGCATTATGGGCTACATCAAGCCTCTTAGCGGAAGTTCCCACCTTGGGGACTACCTACAGCCCGGTTACTTCGAGCAGGACAAGAAATACGATACCAACATTACCTGTATCGAGGACATCTGGGATGAATTTCCTTCTATGACCCAATACGAGGTTCGCTCTGCCCTTGAAAAATGCGGACTTACCACCAAGCATATCGAGAGTCTCATGAAGGTTCTCTCCGGCGGCGAACAAGCCAAGGTACGTCTCTGCAAGCTCATTAACCGCGAGACCAACCTTCTCCTTCTGGACGAGCCTACCAACCATCTGGACGTAGATGCCAAGGACGAACTCAAACGGGCCCTAAAAGCCTACAAGGGGAGCATTCTCCTCATCTGCCACGAACCAGACTTCTACGAAGACATCGTAACCGAGGTCTGGAACTGCGAAGACTGGACCACAAAACTGTAACCAATAACCGCGGGGAATCCCTTCCCTGCGGTTTCTTGTTATATA
>JALEPP010000064.1 GCA_022767075.1 Agathobacter sp.
CACTGCCATGGTGGGCAGATACGTGTATGCGGGAGAGGAGTTTTTGCTCCGGGGCAGGGATTATTCCCACGTTATCATCACGGAGTGTATGAAGGGAGACTGGTTGTTTCGGCAGGATGCTCCAACACCGCATCGATTCCACGGTGGGGCAATGAGCCGGAAGTCGTAGTTGTGAGATTTGTAGCGGATTAGCTATACGGAAACTATAAAAGGAGCACACCAAAGATGAACAATATATTAGTGATTGGAAATGGCTATGTTGGCAAGGCGAGTGCCATACTAATGATAGAAAGCGGATTCTTTCGGTTTGTGCAATGTGAATCGTGAGAGAAGAATATGCCGGTGAAAGGATAAGACTTGATAGGAGATTGAATGTGTTTACCAGTAGAAAAGTAAGATACCTGTTATTAATTATAAATATCATATGGATGGTTGTGATCTTTTCGTTCTCTGCCCAACCAGCTAGCGAATCCTCAGAAACAAGCACAAAGGTTGGGACCATAGTTGGTAAGGTATTGAAACCGGGATTTTCGGAGTTGCCTAAGGAAGAACAGATACAGTATGTAAGAAAAATAGAATTTCCCATAAGAAAGCTTGCACACGCCACAGAATATGCGATTCTTGGGGCGTTGATGAGTCTCTTTTTCTTCTCTTGGAATAGGAAGTGCTACGGGCTTTATGGCTGGCTGTGGGGAATCCTGTATGCCATAACCGATGAGCTTCATCAGTCCTTTGTGCCCGGGAGAAGCTGTCAAATGACCGATGTTGCCATAGACAGCCTGGGCTGCATGTTTGGTTGTACAGCGATTGCTTTGTTGATGAGTATTCGAAGGAAACGATGGAAAAAAGACTAATACATGTATTTGGTTTTCGCCAGGCGCATCTGATTGAGATACACAAAGAAGGTGATCAAAAATACAATCAAAGTTACGAACCGATAATTTCTTAATGCGTCGATATAGTGTTCTCCGATTCCGATGACGCCAACTAGTACGATGGCAGCTGCGAAAATCTGCATTTTTGGTACCACAAAGGAGATATATCCCTTCACATCCTTGCAACGATTGATATCCTGCTGGGATAATAGATTAGGGTTGAGCTTTCCTGTTTGCTTCATTTTGGACGCCATGAAGAAAAGATAGATTCCAAAAATGATAAATACAATGTTTACAATAATAACGGACATTATGATTCTCCCTTCTTTTTTTAATCATTATACAATATCTTATCAAAATGCTTCTATAAAATTCAACCAAAAATATTGTGTTTTGGGGATTTTGGTTGTAAAATATATATAATACACAAAAGGAGAATTGCAATGAAAATCGACAAGAAAAAAATCCTAATTTGTGACGACTCTATTTTGGCAAGAAAACAGTTAAAGGATATTATATCTAAGGCCGGTACTCCGATTTTTTTGGAAGCAGCTGATGGACAGGAGGCTGTAAAGTGCTATAAGGAGCAACAGCCGGATTTGGTATTTCTGGATATTGTGATGCCGAACAAGGATGGCAATGTAGCCATTGCAGAGATTATGAGCTATGATCCGAACGCCAAGATCTGTATTGCGTCTTCCGTTGGTACTCAGGCTCAGCTTCGTTCTGCAATTTTTGCCGGCGCCAAAGACTTCATTCAGAAACCTTTAGATCCGAACCAGGTAATCGACGTGTTAGAGAAATTCCTTGGAGGAAATTAATATGTATACCCAATTTTTTGGTAACTTCCTTCTGGCGAATAATTACGTAGATAAGGATCAGCTATTTCAAGCAATTTGTAGTCAAAAGGATGTTAAGTACAAATTGGCCACCTTATGTATCTACGAGGGATTATTGGCGGCTCAGGAAGTACTGGAGACAGTAGAATATGCCAAGGAGAATCAGGTTGACTTCTCTGAGGCGGCAGTTGCATTGGGGCTTGTGACAGAGGAAGAGCTTCTTCCCCTTACACAGAAGCCGGGCTCTGATTATTTATTGTTGGCCCAGGCCTTAGTGGAGAATGGAATCTTTAACTATGATCAGATTCAGGATATCATTGTGGAATATCGCTCTTACAATGAAATCTATGATTTGAGCATCACAGATGATGTGGCAGAGACTGTGCAAAACCTATATAGAAAGTTCTTCGTGACAAATGGTGGTGGAGCTACCACCAATGGCAAGATGTATATGGAGCTGTTGTTCAACAACTTCATTCGTCTCATTGGGGATGATTTTGTTCCGGTGTCCATCGATCGGATTGACGAATATGCTACTGGCTTATGTTCTCTTCAGAAGATTGAGGGGATATATTCCTTGAATACCTATCTGGATATGGATGAGGCCACTGCAAAAGCATTTGCAGTCCGTTACATCGGAGAGGGAATCGAGTTAGATCATGAGTATGTCATGGCTGCAGTGAATGATTTTATTAATCTTCACAATGGGTTATTCACAGTAAATGTATCCAATGAGAATTCGGACAATTTGATTCTTTCTCCTCTGGAGGAGTTGTGTAATCAGGGCTTGGAGTTTTCGCATCCTACCTATAAGATATCGATTCTTTATCCGTTTGGGATGGTGCATGTATTGTTAGAAGTGGTACAGGAGCTTCCTGATTAGGATTGGATATAGAATGCTTGACGTAACAAAAGAGTTGAGAAATCTTGAATTGGATTTCTCAACTCTTTATTAGTTTTTGATCCTAACGTTCTTCAAAAGGAATATATTCGGTATGGTCACCTACGTATTTGTATGCCGGACGCATAATCTTGTTGTTGTAGGATAGCTCTTCCAATCGATGTGCGCTCCATCCGGCTATTCTTGCAACTGCAAAAATAGGAGTGTAGAGTTCCACCGGCAAACCAAGCATATCGTAAGCGAAACCGCTGAAGAAGTCCACGTTGGTGCTGACTCCTTTATAGATTTTTCGCTCCTTTGCAATGACCTGCGGTGCCAGTCTTTCTACATTTGTGTACAGAGCAAATTCATCACTGCGATGCTTTTCTGCGGAGAGCTGCTCCACATAGGAACGGAAGATGACGGCTCTTGGGTCCGAGAGAGAGTATACCGCATGTCCCATTCCATAGATTAATCCGGAATGGTCAAAGGCTCTCTTGTTCAGCAGATCTTCAAGATATCTGGTGATTTCTTCGTCGTCGTTCCAGTCACGTACGTGCTGTTTCATATCCTCGAACATTTTGGTCACCTTAATGTTGGCTCCACCGTGACGAGGTCCTTTTAAGGAGCCGATTGCTGCTGCTATGGCAGAGTAGGTGTCGGTTCCGGAGCTGGATACCAGGTGAGTGGTGAAGGTGGAGTTGTTACCGCCACCGTGCTCCATATGCAAGATCAATGCGGTGTCCAAAAGCTTTGCTTCCAATGGGCTAAAGCTTGAGTCTGGTCTTAATATGTGAAGCAGATTCTCTGCAGTAGAGTATTCTGGCTTTGGGTTATGTATGAAAAAGCTATTTCCCTTGGTATAATGATTGTAGGCCTGATAGCTGTACACCGAAAGCTCCGGCAATAGTGCGATGAGCTGAATACACTGTCGCAAGACATTTGGGATCGAAATATCATCGGCACGATTGTCATAGGAGTACATGGTTAATACACTCTTGGCCAGTGCATTCATGATATCACTGCTTGGTGCCTTCATAATAACGTCTCGCACAAAGTATTTTGGTAGGTTGTGATAGAAACCTAAGAGATCCTTGAATTCGTGTAATTCATCCTTGTTAGGAAGCTTTCCGAATAAGAGGAGATAGGTACATTCTTCAAAACCATCATGGTTGGCTTCTCCGACGCCTTTGATCAAATCCTTTACATTATATCCGCGATAGTAGAGCTCTCCATCGGCCGGAACAGATTCGCCGTTTACTATTTTTGTGGCGCAGACATCTGAGATCTCGGTTAGCCCAACTAGGACACCCTTTCCATTCAGGTCGCGAAGACCTCTTTTTACATCATATTGTGTATACTGGTTGGGAACGATGGTAGCCGCGGATTCACAATAATCTGCGTATTTTTTGATAAGTGGTGTGATTTCCGTGTATAAGTTTTCTGCCATAGACTTCTCCTTTCCATAATGGATGATTTTAACACATTACAGAATTGAAACCAACAGAAAAAAGGGAATTTCATAGAATTTTTATAGATAGATATGTTATAATACCTATAACTTAGTTTGGGAGGTTGTTCAATGGAATATATTAAATTATGTGAAATGGCGGCGAAAGCGAAGGAGAAAGCTTATGTCCCGTATTCTCATCATAGAGTAGGTGCAGCCCTGCTTGCCCAAAATGGTACTGTTTACCAGGGCTGTAATATTGAGAACTGTGCCTATACTCCAACCAATTGTGCCGAGAGAACCGCTTTTTTTAAGGCTGTTTCAGAGGGCTGTATGGAGTTTCAGGCCATTGCCATCAGCGGGGATTCCGATGATTTCCTGTATCCTTGTGGAGTCTGCAGACAGGTTATGGCGGAGTTTTGCGATATGGAGACCTTTGAAGTGATTGTGTCAAAGCCGGATTTGACCTATCAGGTATATAAGCTAAAGGAACTCTTACCGGGTGGATTTACCCCGGAAGAATTAAAAAAGGGTATCCGTTAAGATAAAAATTTGGAAAAACTTACTTGGAATTGTCCATTGAAAAAAAACATATAGTAAAGTATAATAACTTTACAAAGTAATTGCCTGGAATGTTCGATAACTCTTGCTATTTAGAACCTACATTTACTTTCAACGGGATTCCTATATGAGCTGTTAGATGTCAGGCCGCCTCGGTTCAGCGGAAGGCAGAAGACAGACTGCGGTTACCCACCTAGCATCGGCTAGGAGTCTAAATTGCAGGAACCGGCATTTTGGGTTTACTACATACAGAAGAACCTAAAGTACAAAAGATTCTAAAGTACAAAAGATGATTTACATA
>JALEPP010000074.1 GCA_022767075.1 Agathobacter sp.
GCCCTGATATTGAAAGACATGTCAGTACCCAGGCTAATAACACAAACTATGGAACCTATCAATTCTGGAGAGAGCTTGGAGCAACCCGTGTGGTATCCGCCAGAGAGCTTTCTCTTCAGGAAATCAAAGAGATCCGCGCAAATATTCCGGATGAAATGGAAATTGAGACCTTTATTCATGGTGCTATGTGCATTTCTTATTCTGGAAGATGCCTTCTTTCCAACTATTTCACGGGAAGGGATGCCAACAAGGGAGCGTGTACACATCCGTGTCGTTGGAAATATGCTGTTGTGGAAGAGAAGAGACCGGGTGAATATCTTCCGGTATATGAAAATGAGAGAGGAACTTATATTTTCAATTCAAAGGATTTATGCATGATAGAGCATATTCCTGATTTAGTGGATGCCGGAATTGACAGCTACAAAATTGAAGGTCGTATGAAAACCGCCTTATATGTGGCAACTGTTGCAAGAACCTATCGTAAAGCCATTGACGATTACCTGGAGGATCCCAAAAAATATCAGGCAAATATGGATTGGTATAAGGAGCAGATTAGAAGCTGTACCTATCGCCAGTTTACAACAGGATTCTTCTATGGAAAGCCATCTGAGGAGGCTCAGATTTACGAGAACAATACCTATGAGAAGGGATATACCTACTTAGGTCTTGTTGGAAAAGAAAATGAGAATGGACTTTATCGTATGGAACAGAGAAATAAATTCTCTGTTGGGGAAACAATTGAGGTGATGAAGCCAAATGGTGATAACGTTACCGTTGTTGTAAAAGCCATGACCGATGAGGATGGTACACCAATTGATTCATGTCCGCATTCAAAGCAGATTTTCTATGTGGATTTGGGAATGAAGCTGGATGAATTCGATATCTTAAGAAGAGAAGAAGACGAGGCTGCCATTTCATTAGAATAAAAATATGAGAATACACTAGGTTTAGAAGGAAGACGTTTGGTCTTCCTTTTTATTTGGTTAACGTGACAAAATAAGTTGTGAAGAACCATGAGAAATAGTATAATTTGAACAAGGGTTAAGGGGAAGGAGAATAGTATCATGTTAGTAGCACAGATTTTAGCTGTCTTGACCTTTTTGGTAATGTTTGCGCTGGTGGTTACGGAACATATTGAGAGACAATATACCACTTTGGGGTGTGGAGCATTTGTCCTGGTTGTGATATTTGGTTTCGTACTGCGCAGTAAGGAAATGATTTTATCCGTGCTTAATCTTTCTTGTTTTACCAAGGTGTCCTTCTGGTATGAAGCAGGACAGATGGTAGAGGAAAGCAGAGGAATCAATTGGTCAACAATTCTGTTTATTCTTGGAATGATGATTATGGTGGAGAGCATGGGAGAGGCTGGTTTTTTCCGCTGGCTTTGTATGACAATTGCCAAAGCGGTTCACTATCATACTATTCCAATCTTTATTACATTTATGCTGATGTCGTGTATATTGGCGATGTTTATTGATAGCATAACGGTAATTCTGTTTTTAGCTGTTGTGACAGTTGAGTTATCAAAAATGTTAGAATTTAATCCGGTCCCAATGATCTTATCTGAGATTTTTTGTGCCAATTTAGGTGGCTCTGCCACAATGTGCGGGGACCCACCCAATATTATTATTGGAACCTCTCTTGGATTGAACTTCTTTGATTTTATACAGAATACAGGCTTTATTATGTTGTTATCCTTAGGGGTTGTAATTCTGTATTTTTACCTTTGTTTTCGAAAGGAATTAAAAGAGGCAGAAAAGAGATGTTGCTTTGATGAGAAAAATGCTCCGTTGCCAAGCGATGCTATTAAAAACAAGCTGAAATTTGCAGAGAGCTGCCTGATTTTTGGGGTGGCTCTGATTTTGCTTGTGACTCATTCCATGACGGGACTTACCGTTGCCACAATCGGTGTGGGAGTGGCAATTATTACACTTATTTTAGAGGGCAAAAATATTCCTGTGATACTGAAAAAAGTGGATTATAAAACTCTTTTGTTCTTTATTGGATTGTTTATCGTAGTTGGCGGCTTGGAGGAGACCGGAGTATTGGTTCAGATTGCTCACTGGATTGAACATATCAGTGGAGGCAACTGGCACATTATGGTTTGTATCATCCTCCTTGTATCTGCCTTTGCCAGTGCGTTTGTAGACAATATTCCTTTTGCAGCAACAATGGTTCCGATTATTAAGACCTTAGCATTAACTTCCGGAATAGATGTATCGGTTTTAGCCTGGACTCTTTCTATGGGAGCGGATATCGGCGGATGTGCAACTCCAATTGGAGCAAGTGCAAATGTTGTTGGAATTTCCGTTGCGGCGAGAGAAGGACATCCGGTTGGATGGGGAAAATACTGTAGGGTTGCAGTTCCTGCAACAGTGATTGTATTAGCAATATCTTTGATTACGATTTCTTTGAGATATCTGTAGGGTTTGTTAAGGAACGGTATGGAAGCTATATCATAATGGGGGATAGAATTATGCAGAAAATTATTGCTTTTAGTCGAGAGTTTGGAAGCGGTGGACATGAGATCGCAGAACGGATTGCGAAAGCCTGCAATCTTGCGTTTTATGATCGAAATCTTTTGGATGAGATTGCCAAGGAAAAGCTTGTGGATGCTGGACTCTGGGAACAATTTGATGAGGCACCGAAAAATCGAATTTTCCATAGAACAGTAAGAGGCCATAGCAGTTCTCCGGAAGAGAATCTTGCACGTATGCAGTTTGAATTTTTGGAAAAGAAAGCCCAAAGCGGAGAATCCTTTGTAATTGTCGGACGTTGTGCGGAGTATGTTCTTAGAGATCATCCGGGTCTGATCAGTATCTTTGTGCTTGGAGAATATGAGCATAAGCTTCAACGTGTCATGGAAAGATACAATTTGGAGAAAAAAGATGCCAAGGAAAAGATGGCGAGACATGATAGAAAGAGAAAACAGTATCACAACCATTATTGTGACATCAAATGGGGAGATTCCAGAAATTATGATTTGTGTATCAACAGCTCTACCTTGGGGATAGACAAAACCGTGGATATTATTGAGAAATTTATTAAGGATGCATATCAAGAATAAAACACCGGGGGCGGGAAAACGCCCCCGGTAATTTATTGATAGAAATCAATAATAGAATCCGTCTTAGCTGTCATATTGGCAAGGAGAAGATCAAGGACAGTAATTGCGGCCATACTTTCCACAACAACAACGGCTCTTGGAACGATAATGGGATCGTGCCGTCCCTTGATGGAGACTTGGATTTCTTCATGATCACGATTCACAGTCTGTTGCGGTGCTGAGATACTTGGTGTAGGCTTGATTGCAACTCGCATGGTGACGGTAGTACCATCGCTGATTCCTCCTAAGGTTCCGCCGGAATGATTCGTCGCCTTTGTGATTTTCCCGTCTTTTATTACGAAAGCATCATTGTTGCTTTTCCCGGTAGCTGTTGAAACGTCAAAACCATCACCGATTTCAAAGCCTTTTACGGCACCGATGGAGAACATTGCTTTTGCCAGGTTTGCATCCAGCTTGTCAAATACCGGTTCACCGATTCCCGCAGGAAGTCCTTCTACAAAACAGCCGATTACTCCGCCTGCTGAGTTTCGATCTGCAACACAGGCTTCTAAGTAGGCGGTTGCGTTTTCAGCAGCATCGGCATCCGGCATGTACAGAGCATTCTGATGAACCTGAGAAAAATCCACATGGCTTTTATCGATGGAGATTGGTCCTATCGATTCCGTAAATGCAGTGACTGAGATTCCCAG
>JALEPP010000082.1 GCA_022767075.1 Agathobacter sp.
ATATCCTTTGCGTAAGCCTCATAAATTCCCTTGAACTCGGTATTCCAGCTGTAAATATTTACAACCTCACCCTCCGTTCTTTCTTCCTGACTTCCTGTAGATGCAACACCACATCCACTTAGAGCCGTACAAACAACCAAAGACATTGCCAAAATAGACTTCATTCTCTTTTTCATTTGGTCCTCCACACCTAAAAATCTTTTTCATGGAGACCATATCACGATTAGATCCTTTTGACGTATCAATTTCTTGTACATTATGTTAATTTGTTATCCTATTTTAAGCTTCATCAGTTTTACTTTATAAAGATTCGTTACATCTCTTGAGGCCGCAAAATATCTGATTACATCAACCACTCCTAAAAAAAGTAAAAAAAAGAGAGCCTTGCGACTCTCTTCCAACTTACTCCTGATCCATCTCGTAATCCTCGTGTTCTCCGTCTCCGGTATCCTCCACTTCGATTTCCTTAATCAAGGTCTCATTTCCCTGTACCAGGTAGGTATTCTCACTTTTACAGTGTGGACAAATCTTGCCGTATTTCACGGTTTCATATTCCTGCTCGCAGTCCTCACAAAAGGTAATTGCAGGTATCCTCTCTACCTCCAGCTTACATCCCTCCAGGATAGGACTTTTTTTGGCATTCCAGTTCCAACAGTCATACAAATAATCCGGAATAACGGTAGAAACCTCACCAATCTGAACAACCACACGATTAATGTGTTCCACATTGTTATCCTTTGCAACCTGCTCCACCTTTTTTGCTATATGAAATACAATTCCTAACTCGTGCATAATATTCCCTCTTTCTATCATCCCTGCATCCATTCCATAGGTTTTATTACAGTGATTCACATACTTTACGGTTGCTGTGGTATTACCACAGCACACATATGACTATTTTAGTATGAAAAAGTCTAAAATTCAATGGTTTTTTCTCTGGATGTAAAACACATACCAGAGTTCCTTTACCCCTCAGCTTCTTCGGTGCTCTGACTAGATGCCTCCACCAAATCTTCGGTAATGGAATTGATTTCGTCATATCCATTCACTACTACATTCATATTCTCATGAAGCTCGTTGATGCTGGCTGAAATCTCTTCCATGGCTGCAGAAGTATTCTCAACGTTGCTTGCAATATTGTTGACATCGTCTAAGGTTTCGGAAAGCAGCTTCACCAATTCTTCTGCTCTCTCTTCAATATCTACTGACTGTTGCAACACACTTTCGGTGTTATTGGATATCTCATGGAAGGACTCATCTACTTCTCTGACATATTCAGCGCAAAGAGACACCGCATCTCTTCCTTTTTCAATTTCATTTTTCACACTCTCTGTCTGTTCATGAACCCCATTTAGAATGTGGTGAATCTGCTCGGTAAATTCCTTGGAATTCTCAGAAAGATTGCGAATCTCACTGGCAACAACAGCAAAGCCCTTTCCCTGTTCTCCCGCTCTGGCCGCCTCGATGGAAGCATTGAGAGATAGAAGGTTCGTCTGGGAGGTAATGCTATCCAGAGTTCCAAGAATCTCTAGAATCTTTTCATTCTCTTGGCTTAGCTCCTGAATGGATCTTGTAATCTCCTCCATACGACTGTCCAAATCTTTCATATTGAGATTTAGACCATTTACATGCTGTCCACCTTTTTCTACTGTCTTGCCCGTGTTCAAAGAGGAAGCATTCATCTGAGAAGAGAATTCTGCTATATTTGCAATCTGGTCTACGCTCTCTGCAACAAGCCTCTGTATTTTATTAACTTCCTCCACCTCATCACCGGCTCTTCTAGCCACATCATCTGATGCAACGGCAATCTGCTCAGTAATGGACTCAGTATCACCCATGGAGCTTTTGATCTTACCATTGGCAGTTCCAAGGACATTTACCGATTTTCCGATTTCTCCTAAAAGCCCTTCTGCCTGCTTTCTTGCCTTGTTGCTCTCCTTTGCCATCTTTGACATATGATGAAGTGACCTCTTGGAAAGATAGCACATGGACGCAAAGACAAACATACCGGACACGATATAGACAATACACATTACCATAGCATCGGTAGACCAGGTCTCAGCAAGCTTTGATGGGTCCTTCAGATAGAAAACGATCATACAAATGCTACTGATGATACACTGAAGCACAATCGGCACAATTTCCTCATAGATAATAATCATAAAAATGGCCAGGAAGAACATAAGATAGTTTGTGGTACATGGGAAAAGCATCATACAAAGAATGCTAATCAGGGAAAATACCCCCACCATTCCATACTCCACAATGACTGGATTCTTTACCTTCCAGGTGAGAAGAAACAGAAGTCCGGACATCACAAGCCCCGCCACACCAAGACCAATCACGGATGAAAAGCTGATAAAAATCGTGTTCACCACGCAACGAAGTATAATACTCGCAAAAAAAGCCACACAAAGTATTTTATTTTTGGTACGAATAATTTCCATTTTCTCCATACGTAATCCTCTCAAATAAATAAGCTCATTTTCTTTTGATGAAAAGTCTCGATGCTTGCGTTGCAAGACACACAACACAGTAAAATTATACCATGAAACCCCTGAAAACTGAACATATTTACGAAGTTTCCGACTTCTTTGTTACTTTTTACAAAACTGTCCTTCGGGGGTTGGAACCATGTACGCAGTAAAAGGCGTGAAAACAGGGAACCTCCGTTAGGAAGTTCCCTGTTTTAAACTTTTATTTCCAAGAACTATTTGTTATTCTTAGCAGCCTTATGCTGTCTCTCTGCCTCTTTCTCCTCAGGAGTCTTTGAGCCGAAAGCAATTCGGATGGCACGTTTTGCAGCGTAAGCTCCGATGTGCTTGAACTTATCCTCCGCTTTGACCATCTTGGTACATTCTGGGTGGGTACGATGTAAATGGATCGCATCAAATTCACACTTGGTGGTACATACACCACATCCGATACACTTGTTCTCATCTACAACAGAAGCTCCACAGCTTAAGCAACGTTTTGCTTCAGCCAGTACCTGCTCCTCTGTAAAGGTCTTGTGTGCATCCCGGAAGGAATGATGATAATCGATGGACTCATCCATTCCAGCCTCGTTTCTTCCGGCGGTGTCATATCCATCCACCAAAATGATGTCCTTGTCGAATTCATGGAAGTCTCTGCGGTTACGTCCGATGGTTAAGCTTGCTCCCTTATGTACGAATCTGTGGAGAGATTCTGCTGCGCACTTACCTGCCTCGATGGCATCAATGGCAAACTTAGGTCCTGAGTATACATCTCCACCTACGAAGATATCCGGTTCAGCAGTCTGGTAGGTAAGCTTATCCGCTACCGGATAATTTCCATGCCAGAACTCTACCTTGGAACCATCCAAAAGTCCGCCCCACTCGATTCCCTGTCCTACTGCAAATACGATATGTTTTGCATCAACGGTAATGGTATCATTCTCGTCATACTGTGGATTGAATTTTCCATCCGCATCCTT
>JALEPP010000083.1 GCA_022767075.1 Agathobacter sp.
TGCCGTAATCGGAGGTGCGGTTGAAGAAGGCGTAGATTTTGGATGGGTCTACGTATTCCAGGAGTGGACTGTCCTTTTGGGTGATGATGTGGTGTAATTGGGAGGCTAACATTGCTTCGTAGCCTGGATCGTAGGTTTTTGGGTAAGGACTCTTTTTTCGGGTGCGAACGGTTTCCGGGAGGAGGCCGCGGGAAATTTCACGAAGAAGATGCTTTACTTCTCCGTTTTTGGTTTTCAGCTCATATGGAATTTGGAAGAGGTATTCGGCTAATTCTACGGAGGCGAAAGGAACTCTTGCGTCCATACTGCAGGCGGCAGCGCAGCAGTCCGTGCGATCTACTAAGGTCTGCATGAAGTAGCGCATGGTGAGAAACATGAGTTTTTGATGCTCTGTGGCTTCCGGTGGAAGCTCCAAAAGAGCAGTGTTGTATTCGTTTTCAATGTATTCGTCCATATGGAGCTGTGAAACGACAGAATCACGGAGAAGCTCCTTTCTTGGGGTGGTGTTCATGGTCCAAGGGAAGGTGGTAGCATGCATCATCTCCGGTTTGTGATACCATGGGTATCCGCAGAATAATTCATCGGAGCATTCACCGGTTACCACAATCGGGGACTGAGTACAAAGCTTCTGGCAGAAATAAAGCAGTGATGAATCGATGTCACCCATAGCAGGAAAACCGTGGGCATCGACGGAGGAGGAGAGAGTATCCACAAGCTCCTGATTGCTGCACATCAAGGTGGTGTGCTCTGTCTCCAGGGAAGCAACCATCTGATGGACATAAGGGGCGTCCAGAGACGGCTGGAAGGTATTGGCCTTAAAATGCCGTTCGCTGCCCAAGAAATCAAAGGAATAGGTTTTAGGCTTCTTGGATTTGCAGAGCAGGGCACAGACGATGGAGGAATCCAGACCGCCGGACAAGAGGCAGGCAGGGGTGGTGGTGCCCATGGCACTGCGGGCCACGGAAGCATGGAAGAGATCCCGAAGCTTTTCAATTATTTCCTCGTAGGAGTCGGTGGTAATCTCCGGAGAAAAATGATGATACGCAAAGCTATTGGCACTGCCATTAGAAAAGCTTACATAGGATCCGGCTTTTACCTGTTTCATGCGCTCATAAGGGGTTTTATCCTGAGAATGGGCAGGTCCCATGGAAAAGATTTCATTAAGACCTTCTGTAGTGATATGTTTGGAGCTCAGTGGGTGAGCAAGAATTGCATCCGGATGGGAGGCAAAAATCAAGGTGTCGTTGTAGACACCATAGTAAAGAGGCCGAAGTCCCAAAGGGTCTCGGAAAAGGAAGGCCTTTTGAAGCTGTGCGTCCCAGAGGACAAGAGCAAAGGAGCCCTTCAATTTACCAATGAAGTCCGGTCCGTATGTGGCGTATGCCAGCATCAGAATGGATTCCTGGGAACAGTGGGTCCAGAAATCATTGGGATACTGAGGGTGACGAAGCGTTAAATCAGGGATTAACTCAACAATTCCAAGAGGGTCTCCGTCATAGACCATGGAGTAGGACTTGCTTCCAAAGGAAACGCAATAAGGAAGTGGCTCATGGATAGAACCATCCGGGATATGACCACAGGCTAAATCTCCATAGCCAATAGCCCCACGTTCAAAACACCAGGTACGGATACCGTCAGGACCACGACGTTTTTGCTTTTGCATCATGAGGTCTAAGGTCTCCTCAATGGTATCCTTTGTACAATTTGGGGCATGAGAATAAAAAAATCCAGCAATACTGCTCATACAAATCTCCCAAAAGACGTTCTTCGGATTAGTATATGCAGCTGCTGGAAAAAATGTGCGTGGCTTAATGCACTATTTCTGGTAGGCCTCTAACAGTGCCTTGGAGAGCTGGTCTCCGCAGGATGTGTTTTTAAAGCCACACTTGATACCTGCTAATCTCTCCACTACGTTCTCTACGGTCTGACCCTCTACTAAGCTTGAAACAGCCTTGAGGTTGCCGTTGCAGCCGCCGGTGAAACGCACGTTGTGAATCACATTTCCGTCCAGCTCAAAGTCGATCTGAGTAGAGCAGGTTCCTGAAGTTTTGTAAGTATAAGACATAATAAACCTCCTGGGTTTGTTTTTGATTGGTCATGGTTTATTATAGCAAGATGTAAGGGAATTCTCAAGCGGGTGAAGAAAGAAATCAATTAATAAAAAGTTTACAAAGTATTCACCCCTTGGAGTTGAGAAACACAGCACTTCGTGATACAATTAATTTACTGTGTGTACTCTAGGGAGAGAGGCACAAGGTTTAGGATAGGAGTTATTAATATGGCAAATAAGACAATTGAAAAAATCTTTGGTACTCATAGTAGCAGAGAGCTAAAAAGAATTATGCCACTTGTAGATAAGGTGGAGTCATACCGTGATGCCATGGCAGGACTTACTGACGAAGAGTTACAGGGGAAGACAAAAGAATTCAAAACCCGCCTGGAAAAGGGTGAGACCCTGGATGACCTTCTTCCGGAAGCATACGCAACGGTTCGAGAGGCTGCAAAGCGTGTGCTTGGAATGGAACACTACCGTGTACAGATTATCGGTGGTATTATCCTCCATCAGGGACGTATTGCAGAGATGCGCACCGGTGAAGGTAAAACCCTGGTATCTACCTTACCGGCATATTTGAATGCGTTGGAAGGAAAAGGTGTTCATATTGTCACAGTCAACGATTACCTGGCAAAGCGTGACGCAGAGTGGATGGGAAAGGTTCACGAGTTCTTAGGACTCAAGGTAGGTGTTGTCTTAAACAGCATGAACAACGACGAGCGTCGAGAAGCATACAACTGTGATATCACCTATGTCACCAACAACGAGCTTGGATTTGACTACCTTCGTGATAACATGGTGATCTATAAAGAGCAGCTGGTACAGCGTGGCCTCCATTATGCAGTAATCGATGAGGTTGACTCGGTGTTAATCGACGAGGCTCGTACTCCGCTCATTATCTCAGGACAGAGCGGAAAATCAACAAAGCTTTACGAAGCCTGTGATATCCTTGCAAGACAGATGCAGCGAGGAGAAGACCTTCCGGAATACTCGAAGATGGATGCCCTTATGGGAATCGAGCAGGAGGAGACGGGAGACTTTATCGTAAATGAAAAGGACAAGGTTGTTAACCTGACTCAGCAGGGTGTACATAAGGTGGAGCAGTTCTTCAAGATTGAGAACCTTGCAGATCCGGAGAACCTTGAAATTCAGCACAATATCATCCTTGCCCTTCGTGCCCACAACCTGATGTTCAAGGATCAGGATTATGTAGTAAAAGATGATGAAATCTTAATCGTAGATGAGTTTACCGGACGTATCATGCCGGGGCGTCGTTATTCCGACGGATTACATCAGGCAATCGAAGCCAAGGAGCATGTAAAAGTAAAACGTGAGAGCAAAACTCTTGCAACCATCACCTTCCAGAACTTCTTCAACAAGTTTGAGAAGAAGGCCGGTATGACAGGTACGGCACTTACCGAGGAGAAGGAGTTCCGTGACATCTACGGAATGGACGTAATTGAGATTCCGACCAATCGTCCGGTTGTCCGTATTGATCATCACGATGCGGTATACAAGACCAAGAAGGAGAAATTCCGTGCAGTGGTTCAGGAGGTAGTAGAGTCACACGCAAAGGGACAGCCTGTTCTTGTGGGTACCATCACCATTGAGACCTCCGAGCTTTTGAGTGCTATGTTAAAAAGAGAAGGAATTCAGCATACTGTCCTCAACGCCAAATTCCATGAGCAGGAGGCGGAGATTGTAGCCCTGGCAGGTGTGCATGGTGCAGTTACCATTGCAACCAACATGGCCGGTCGTGGTACGGATATTAAGCTTGACGATGAGTCTAAGGCAGCAGGGGGATTAAAAATTATCGGTACTGAGAGACATGAATCCCGCCGTATTGATAACCAGCTCCGAGGACGTGCAGGACGTCAGGGAGATCCGGGTGAATCCAAATTCTATTTGTCATTGGAGGATGACCTGTTACGACTCTTTGGCTCAGACCGTATGATGGCTGCATTTGATGCAATCGGTGTGCCGGAGGGAGAAGAGCTTCAGCACAAGCTTCTCTCGGATGCAATTGAGAAGGCACAGCAGAGAATCGAGAGCAACAACTTTGCAATTCGTAAGAACCTCTTAGAATACGATCAGGTTATGAATGATCAGAGAGAGATAATCTACGCAGAGCGTCTCAAGGTGTTAAACGGAGAGAACATGAGAGATGTGATCTTCAAGATGATTACCGATCGCGTAGAGGCATGTGTAGACATGTGTATTTCCGGTGAGATAGACAGATCCCAGTGGGATTTGAACGAGCTGAACGAGCTCCTTCTTCCGGTTATTCCGGTAGAGGCTGTCCGCAAGGAGGACATTGAGTCTGTCAAATCCAACAAAGAGTTGAAGCAGTACCTAAAAGAAAAAGCAATCGCTCTTTACGAAGCAAAGGAGACAGAGTTCCCGGAGGTAGAACAGTTCCGTGAAATTGAGCGTGTGGTTCTCCTTAAGGTTATGGACCGCAAGTGGATGGATCACATCGACGATATGGACCAGCTTCGTCAGGGTATTGGCTTACAGGCATACGGCCAGAGAGATCCAAAGGTAGAGTACAAAATGGCCGGCTTTGATATGTTTGACGACCTTATTGCCGCAATCCAGGAGGATACGGTACGCCTCCTCTATCATGTAAAGATTGAGCAGAAGGTAGAGCGCGAACAGGTGGCAAAGGTTACCGGAACCAACAAGGATGATTCTGCTGTAAAAGGACCAAAGAGACGTACAGAAGAAAAAGTATATCCAAATGATCCATGTCCATGTGGAAGTGGAAAGAAATACAAGCAGTGCTGCGGAAGAATCAAATAGGAAAATGACAGGGCTAAGGACATCAGTGCAGGTGTCAACAGTGTCTCTGACAACATTGCCAACATCAGCCTTGCAACCCAGGAGACCGCTTCTGCTGCAGATATCAGCAGAGCTTTCAGAGGGTCTTAAGGTATTCCGAATTAACAATTAGGGATTATAAAATATGTATGAGAAGAACAGCTTTTGTGGAGGATATCCATAAAAGCTGTTTTTTCTACTTTATTTTTTCATTTTGCTTTGGAGAAAACCGCTTCTTTTATAACAGGAACAAATGTTCGAGGAAAACGTGGACTTATAGATGGCAATGTGATAGAATAGGTGGCAGATACCATATGGAACCGATTGTAGAACATCAGGACATTGAGGGAGGGAAATTGTGAGCAACTCATTGAAAGAAAACTCAGTCTTTAAGCTTCATAGCGAATACCAGCCTACCGGAGACCAGCCACAGGCGATTGAGGAGCTTGTAAAAGGCTTTAAGGAAGGCAATCAATTCCAGACACTCCTTGGAGTTACCGGCTCGGGCAAGACCTTCACGATGGCTAATGTGATTGCGGCACTGAATAAGCCTACTCTTATCATAAGTCATAATAAGACCCTGGCAGGACAATTGTACTCAGAATTTAAGGAATTTTTCCCCGAAAATGCAGTGGAGTACTTTGTGTCCTACTATGATTACTATCAGCCTGAGGCCTATGTACCTCAGTCGGATACCTATATAGCCAAGGATTCTTCAATTAATGATGAGATTGATAAGCTTCGGCTTTCCGCCACAGCGGCACTTACGGAACGAAGGGATGTCATTGTGGTGGCATCGGTTTCCTGCATCTACGGACTTGGAAGCCCAGACGAATGGGAGGGCATGAGCTTGTCTCTCAGACCCGGAATGGAGAAGGACAGAGACGATGTGGCCCGTGCACTTATCGATATGCAGTACACCAGGAATGAGATGGACTTCAAGCGAGGCACCTTCCGTGTCCATGGGGATGTCCTTGAAATCTTCCCTGCCAATAGCGGGGATACGGCCATTCGAGTGGAGTTTTTCGGAGATGAGATAGACCGCATCACAGAGGTGGATGTGCTCACCGGAGAGATTCGATGCACCCTTGAGCATGCGCTTATTTTTCCGGCGTCCCACTATGTTGTGCCTCAGGAGAAAATCAACAAGGCCTGTGACAACATTGAGGTGGAACTTAAGGATCGAGTAGCTTACTTCAAGAGCAAGGATAAGCTTATTGAAGCCCAGCGAATCGCGGAGAGAACCAATTTTGATATAGAAATGATGAGGGAGACCGGATTTTGCTCCGGAATCGAGAACTACACCAGGCATCTGAATTTTGCCAAGCCCGGGGAACCGCCTATGACCCTGATGGATTTCTTCCCGGATGATTTTTTGATTATTGTGGACGAGTCCCATATTACCATCCCTCAGATCAGAGGAATGTATGCAGGTGACCGCTCCAGAAAAATGACTCTGGTGGATTACGGCTTTCGTCTGCCGTCTGCCTTGGACAACCGTCCGTTGAACTTTGAGGAGTTTGAGGCAAAGATTGACCAGATGCTTTTCGTATCTGCCACGCCAAATGTCTATGAGGATGAGCATGAGCTTCTCAGGGCGGAACAGATTATCAGACCTACAGGACTTTTGGATCCGGAGATTTCTGTGCGCCCTGTGGAGGGACAGATTGATGATCTGGTCAGCGAGGTGAAAAGGGAAGTGGCCGGACATCACAATGTGCTTATCACCACACTCACTAAGCGCATGGCAGAGGATTTGACACAATATATGACAGAGCTTGGAATTCGAGTGAAGTATCTCCATTCTGACATCGATACCCTGGAGCGGGCAGAGATAATCCGTGACCTGCGACTGGATGTGTTTGATGTGCTGGTAGGTATCAACCTTCTCAGAGAGGGTCTTGATATTCCGGAGATTACTCTTGTGGCAATTCTGGATGCAGACAAGGAAGGCTTCCTCCGTTCGGAGACCTCTCTGATTCAGACGGTAGGTAGAGCTGCCCGTAACAGTGAGGGCCGCGTTATCATGTATGCAGATACTGTCACAAGATCCATGGAGGTGGCCATCACAGAGACTGCAAGAAGACGTAAGGTTCAGCAGGATTACAATGAAGCCCACGGCATCACCCCAACCACCATTCAGAAGTCTGTTCGAGACCTGATTGCCATTTCTAAGAAGGTTGCAGCTGAGGAGATGGCATTTGACAAGGATCCGGAATCTATGAGCAGAAAAGAACTGGAAAAGCTCATTGGAGACATTCAGAAGAAGATGAAGAAGGCTGCTGCGGAATTGAATTTCGAGGCCGCTGCAGAATACAGGGATAAGCTGGTGGAACTAAAGAATATGCTTAGAGATTTGGAAAAAGGAGAAAATGGTTAACATAAATTAGAGGTGACATACAATATGGCAGGTAAACAACGTAAATACATCAAGATTCGTGGTGCTAATGAGCACAACTTAAAAAATGTCAGCATTGAGATTCCCCGTGATGAGTTTGTAGTGCTCACAGGACTATCGGGATCCGGAAAATCATCCCTGGCATTTGATACCATCTATGCAGAGGGCCAGAGACGTTATATGGAGTCTCTGTCTTCCTATGCAAGGCAGTTCCTTGGTCAGATGGAGAAGCCAAATGTGGAGTCTATCGAGGGACTTCCGCCGGCGATTTCCATTGATCAGAAATCCACCAATCGCAACCCACGTTCTACCGTGGGAACCGTCACAGAAATCTATGATTATTTCCGACTGCTCTATGCAAGAATCGGAACTCCCCACTGTCCAAATTGTGGCAGAGAGGTGAAAAAGCAGACCGTAGATCAGATTGTGGATCAGATTATGGATATGCCGGAGCGCACCAGAATCCAGGTGCTTGCACCGGTGGTACGAGGCCGAAAGGGCGAGCATCAGAAATTATTTGAGAGAGCCAAAAAGAGTGGATACGTCCGAGTGATTGTGGATGGCAACCTTTACGAGCTGAGCGAAGAGATTCCATTGGACAAGAATATCAAGCATAACATTGATATTGTGATTGACCGTCTGGTAATCAAGGAGGGGATTGAAAAGCGATTGACCGATTCCCTGGAAAATGCCTTTGAGCTTTGTGAAGGACGAGCAGTAATAGATGTGGTGGACAAAGAGAGTCTGAACTTTTCAGAAAGCTTTGCCTGCCCGGATTGTGGAATCAGTATTGATGAGGTGGAGCCAAGAAGCTTCTCCTTCAACAACCCGTTTGGAGCTTGCCCGGAGTGCTACGGCCTTGGATACAAGATGGAATTTGATGAGAACCTGATGGTTCCGGATCCTACACTGTCGATCCATGAGGGGGCCATTCAGGTTATGGGATGGCAGTCCTGCAATGCTCCTGGCAGTTATACCTATGCCACCTTGAAGGCTTTGTCGCAGGGCTATGGCTTTTCTTTGGACACCCCTTACGGTGAGCTGCCGGAGGACATCAGGGATATGCTGATGCACGGTGGTGATGGACGTATTCTCAAGGTTCACTACAAGGGACAGCGCGGAGAAGGGGTCTATGATCTGGACTGGGAAGGTCTGGTGAAAAACGTGGAGAGACGTTATCGGGAGACTGGCTCTGACACTATGAAGCAGGAGTATGAGGCGTTTATGCGCATTACCCCATGTCGACTCTGCAAGGGGCAGCGTCTGAAGAAATCCTCTCTTGCAGTTACGGTGGGAGACAAAAATATTCACGAGATGACAAGCATGTCCGTAAAGGAGCTCTGTTCCTATTTGCCAACCTTGGAGCTCACCAAACAGCAGCATTGCATCGGAGATCAGATTCTGAAGGAGATCGTAGGACGAGTAGGCTTCCTAAAGGAAGTGGGCCTTGATTATCTGAACCTTACCAGAGCCACAGGAACCTTGTCCGGTGGAGAGGCTCAGCGTATTCGTCTGGCTACACAGATAGGCTCCGGACTTGTGGGAGTGGCTTACATTCTGGATGAGCCTAGTATCGGACTTCATCAGAGAGACAACGACAAGCTGTTGGGCGCTCTGATGAACCTTAGAGATATGGGGAACAGTCTTATTGTGGTGGAGCACGATGAAGATACCATGCGCGCCGCAGACTTTATTGTGGATATCGGACCTATGGCCGGACAGCATGGTGGAGAAGTGGTTGCCACCGGTACCGCAGAGGAGATTATGAAGTGTAAGAACTCTCTCACCGGAGATTATCTAAGCGGCAGAAAGAAGATACCGGTTCCGGACAAGAGGCGTACCCCTTCCGGCTGGTTAAAGATAAAAGGAGCAAGAGAGAACAACCTTCGAAATGTGGAGGTAGAGATTCCTCTTGGCATTATGACCTGCGTCACCGGTGTGTCCGGATCGGGAAAAAGCTCCCTTACCAATGAAATCCTGTACAAGAGTCTGGCTCGTACCTTGAACCGGGCACGCTGTATACCGGGTGCCCATGATTGCATTGAAGGGGTAGAACAGTTAGATAAGATTATCGACATTGACCAGTCGCCGATTGGCAGAACTCCACGTTCCAACCCGGCAACCTATACCGGCGTCTTTGATATGATTCGCGATCTGTTTGCGGCAACAGCCGATGCAAAGGAAAGGGGGTACCAAAAAGGCCGCTTCAGCTTCAATGTTAAGGGCGGTCGCTGTGAGGCCTGTGGTGGAGATGGTATCCTGAAGATTGAGATGCATTTCCTTCCTGATGTATTTGTCCCTTGTGAGGTCTGTGGTGGAAAACGCTACAATAGAGAGACCCTGGAAGTGAAGTATAAGGGAAAAAGTATCTACGATGTATTAGATATGACGGTAGAGGAGGCCTGCGAATTTTTCAAGAATGTACCTCGCATCTACAACAAGATTAAGACCTTGAAGGAGGTAGGTCTTTCCTATATCAAGCTGGGACAGCCATCTACGGAATTGTCAGGTGGAGAAGCACAGCGTATCAAGCTTGCCACAGAGCTGAGCAAAAGAAGTACGGGAAAGACCATCTATGTGCTGGACGAACCTACCACAGGACTTCATTTTGCAGATGTGCATAAGCTCACAGAAATCCTTCGCAGATTGTCGGATGAAGGGAACACCGTAGTAGTGATTGAGCACAATTTAGATGTGATTAAAACGGCAGACTACATTATCGATATGGGTCCTGAAGGGGGAGATGGCGGTGGTACGGTCATTGCAAAAGGCACTCCGGAGGAAGTCTGCAAAGTAGAAGCCTCTTACACCGGAAAGTATTTAAAACCATATCTCGAGAAAAAATGATTGAAAAATGGCATGAGTTGTATATAATGTTTATGTATGTAAATGATATGATTAAATGCACTCTTGTGCCTTCACGAGAGTAACACATAGAATAATTCGTCAGGAGAGAGGAGAAGATTCATGATCGGATCAGATATCGGAATTGATTTAGGTACAGCCAGTATCTTAGTATACATCAAAGGAAAAGGTGTGGTATTAAAGGAGCCATCAGTAGTGGCATTTGACAGGGATACCAACCGCATCAAAGCAATTGGAGAGGAAGCAAGACTGATGCTTGGCCGTACACCGGGCAATATCGTAGCAGTTCGCCCTCTTCGTCAGGGTGTTATCTCTGATTACACCGTTACTGAGAAAATGATCAAGTACTTCATCCAGAAAGCTCTTGGAAAGAAGACCTTCCGTAAGCCACGTGTCAGCGTATGCGTACCAAGTGGAGTAACGGAGGTGGAGAAAAAGGCCGTTGAGGATGCTACCTATCAGGCTGGCGCAAGAGAAGTAGAGATTATCGAGGAACCGATTGCAGCAGCAATTGGAGCAGGTATTGATATTTCAAGACCATGTGGCAACATGATTGTAGATATCGGAGGCGGTACTGCTGATATTGCAGTTATTTCATTGGGTGGTTCTGTTGTAAGTACCTCCATCAAGATTGCCGGAGACGATTTCGATGAAGCTCTGGTCCGTTATATGAGAAAGAAGCACAATCTTTTGATCGGTGAGAGAACCGCAGAGGATATCAAGATTAAGATTGGAACCTGCTATCCGCTTGCACAGAATGAGACGATGGATGTACGCGG
>JALEPP010000085.1 GCA_022767075.1 Agathobacter sp.
ATTCGAACCCCCGACCCACGGCTTAGAAGGCCGTTGCTCTATCCAGCTGAGCTATGGACACACAAAAGCGGGTGATGGGAATCGAACCCACGTATCCAGCTTGGAAGGCTGGTGTTCTACCATTGAACTACACCCGCATATCTCGAGTTATTTACTTGTAAAAATAAAAAGTCGGGGTGACAGGATTCGAACCTGCGACCTCCTGGTCCCAAACCAGGCGCTCTAGCCAAGCTGAGCCACACCCCGATTGCTTGCGTCATTTCTTAACGCAAGTAGAATAATACATGATAGTTTTTGGAATGTCAACCTATTTTTGAAGTATTTTTTAATGTATTTTTACATATTCTCTTCCAAAAGGGCTCTCATTTCCCTCAATGCTTTTCCTCTGTGGCTGATTGCATTTTTCTGTTCCCTGGAGAGAGCAGCTGACGAGCAGCCGTACTCATCGAGAAAAAGAATGGGATCGTAGCCAAATCCGTTCTCTCCCTCCGGGGCATATCCGATATATCCCTCCATGGTTCCTTCTGCGGTAAGTACCCGTTTATCCGGAAGCACTGCTGCAATCACCGCCACAAATCTTGCGGTACGTTTCTCCTTTGGGACACCCTCCAAGCGCTGAATAAGATTTGCATTTTTAATATCATAGGAGGTATCCTCTCCCATGTATCTTGCAGAATATACTCCCGGCTCCTTATTTAAATAATCGATTTCAAGTCCGGAATCATCCGCAAGCACAATGGCATCTGTATGCTCTGCAACGGCTTTTGCCTTGATAATTGCATTTTCCGCAAAGGTGGTGCCGTCCTCTACGATATCCACCTGGATGCCAGCTTCCCGCATAGACCAAATCTCCACATCCATATCCGCCATAATCTCGCGGATTTCTCTCATCTTGTCCTTGTTTCCGGTTGCAAAAATAATTCTATTCATCTCATTCCTCTTTCTATATGGTAAATTTGTTGCTAGAATCCCTGAGCAAAGGCTTCTTTAATTGCCTCATAGATTCCCCTTGCTGCACTCTTTTGGTATTCCTCATTTTGCAGTTTTTGAAGCTCCGATGCATTGGTCATGAAGCCTACCTCAATCAATGCCACAGGTACACTACTGGTTCGGATAATATAGATATCGTCCCCCTCCATAAGTCCTCTGCTGTTGCTTTCGAGGTTGGCACACACGTTATCCAGACATATCTGTGCAAAGGCCTTGCTTTTTGACTCTTCCTGGGACTCACTGTACATCACAAGAGTTCCATGCTGATTGTTCATTCTCCCACTTGCAGAAGAATTGTTGTGAACACTGATGAACAAATCTGCGTCTGTCTTATTTGCCAAATCTACCCTTCTCTGAAGGCTTGGATTGCTGTCATCGATGCGGGTAAAATAAAACTTTACGTTTTCCATCGGTTCATCCTGAACAAGAGCTAACAACTGATTAGTAATTGCCAAATCAATATCCTTTTCGTAAACTCCTTGTTTTACAGCACCTGCTGCCCGGCCGCCATGTCCGGCATCCACCACGACCACCTTCTCATATCGGTCATGTAAATCTGTGAAATTCATATAGAGGGCATTCTGGGCATACTGGTAGTCTGCCTCGTACACCTTATCGGTTCGAATCACCAATGTTCCCTGATTTTCTTTGTAATAATAGCTGATATCTGCAATGTAATCACTTTTTCCAATAACCTTGTACTCTGAGAAATAATCGGTAATCTCTCCGGGAAAATAAATGGATATCTCCTGATACAAGGGATTCTCCACCATGTAGATATCTTCTTCCTTTGTCCCCTCCGGCAATTGAATCCTTAGGTGAGCATCAATCTCTTCCGCGGGCGCCTCCATATCCTCCAGCGCCAGCACCTGCATCTCCTCCTGCAGCTTCCTATTTTCCCTGGCAAGAACAGACCACTGATGAAGCTTCGGAAAGAAAGGCAGAGAGAAGCATACCCCAAGGCACAGAATCACCAGAAAGCAGGAGGTTGCTTTTAATAGTTTCTTTTCCATGTTCTTTCGTTATATAATGGTTTCTTTCTAATTATTTCCTGTCTGTATATGCCTTAATGCAGATATTACAATCCTTCTTGGTCTTCACATCCACAAACTTTGCGCCATTGTAACTGATGTAGCCTTCCCCATCGTCCAAATCAACGGTAGATAATCGGTAATCACCGGAATCGAATTCCACCGCAAGAGGACGGATTGCACCCGGTGTCTCCAGATAGACAACCACTGCATAGCGTTCTCCGGAAGAAACCTCCACCGGATTGTCAAAATCAATGGTGTAATACCCTGCCTGGCCAATAGTTCCCTGGGCCACCTCAACCATGTAGTCAAAGGAGCTCTCATTCTCAAACCGGTTCACAATATAGACACGATACTTGGTCTGCGGTCCCGTCACATAGAATCCTGCAGCCCTTATCCATTCGTCTTCCTCTGCGGTAAACACATTGGCTCCGAAGATGGATTCCTGATTGTATCCCATCTGCCCTACCCAGCCACATAGGTCACTTTGGTAGATCTTGTCGTAGTTGTCTGCATCATCAATTCTGGTATACACAATGTTGTGTGTACCAATGTTACTGTCATAATAAGAGACGTAAAATACACCGTTTTCTCCAAAACCGTCTCCCCAGCTGTTTTGACAGATAAATGCACCGTCCCCTTCCAGCTCAACGGAGAAGTTATTCTTGGAGTAATTGTCGTCCCACCCGATGATTACCACGTCATGGTTCGGTTTCTCCGTACCGATATAACAGTATGCACTATGCTCAGGATTGTAATAGCCGGAGCCACCGGCCGCACTGGTAAGTGTACTGTAAAGCGAGGTCTGAACCCCACCGTATTTGAGCACAGCGGTCTTGATGGCCTCATAATTCTTTCCTTCGATAATCTGCATTTCCTGTACGTGGCGAACTGCCTCAAGCTCCGAATTGGTCTCCCCGTCTCCGTATGGATCCTGCTCCTCATACACAGGTCCCTGCCATGCTGCAAGGTAGGCCATACCCATCGTATATTCCCCGCCATCATACTGATTGGCAAGGAAGGAATTGCTCATGGTCATATGATCCACCGAGAACATAGTCTTTTGCTCCGGCAGAAGTGTGGATTCCAAAGCACTGGTTGCGGCAAATGCCCAACAGGTTCCATAATTCCCCTGGTTGCGAATCGTGGATACACGCTGTTTCTCCCGCAGATCATACCTTGCAGGAACCACCGATGTGGAATCGGAAGAATCCGTTGCAATGATGGTCTTATTGGAGATGTCAAAGGAATAGTTATACTCCATCAGTAAGGATAAGTCCTTGACATCTACGTAATAGACTCCATCCTTTTCTACAGGTCTTAATGTCACACTGAGGTTTCTCTTCTCCACCACCAATTCTGTAGGACTATACAGATGAGCACTACAGTTTAAGGCATCCCTGAGCATATCTACCGGTACCATGATACTTCTATCGTCCGCCATGTAGATTGGATACTTCTCATTGGTGTAGGTCTTATTGTCAATCAACGCCGTCAAAAGGCTGTCGTTGACATCAGCCGCCACCAGTGGACTCCAGTGGTCTGATTCCAGCTCTCCGCCTCGGAAATCTCCGATTTTGGAATAATCCTCTCCAAACGTATTAAATTTCAAAAGCAAAGCCATCACCATAATCAAGGTAAAGGCGATATATCGCTTGGAATACTTCATGTGTTATCTCCGTTTTCCGTAAGTCTGAAATTATGCTTGCTCTCTTGGACGTTTTGGTGGCTTAGGCCCCATAAACTGGTAGAAATAGGTTTTTAACATACCATTATAAATCTTGCGATTCTTATCCGCCTTGCGTCCAATATATTTCTCGGTATCCTCGTAGCTGGTAATCAGATACATGGACCAGCTGTCCAAATTGCGATAGCTTGCTCCAATCTCACTGTAGAGCTGTGGCAAGTCCTCTTTGTCCTCCAGTCGCTCTCCATATGGGGGATTGGTGATAATAAATCCGTACTTCTTAGGATGAGACAAATCTGCTACCGCTCTCTGTTGGAAATGAATCATATGCTCCACTCCCGCTCTCTTGGCATTTTCTCTGGCAGCCTTCACCACCTCCGGATCAATATCGTAGCCTTGAATATCTACCTTCACTTCCGTATCCATCTGTTCCTGAGCTTCTTCCACCGCTTCATACCACAGATTCTTTGGAATAAAGTTCGTCCATTCCTCCGCCGTAAAGCTACGGTTCATACCCGGAGCGATTCCCGATGCAATCATAGCTGCCTCAATGGGAAAAGTACCTGATCCACAGAAGGGATCCACAAGGATTCGATCTCTTCTCCATGGAGTCAAAAGAATCAGCGCAGCTGCTAAGGTCTCTGTCAGCGGTGCCTTACTGGTCATAAGACGGTAGCCTCTCTTGTGAAGGGAATCCCCGGATGTATCCAGGGTCACCATAACCTCATCCTTTAACAGGAAAATACGGACCGGATAAGGGGCTCCATCCTCTTCAAACCAGGACACATGGTACACTTCCTTTAGTCTCTCCACCATAGCCTTTTTTGCAATGGACTGGATATCCGAAGGGCTGAAAAGCTTACTCTTAATGGAGGACGCCTTCTTCACCCAGAACTTTCCGTCCCTTGGAATATAGTTCTCCCATGGCAGTGCCTTTATTCCTTCAAAAAGCTCATCAAAGGTTGTGGCATGAAATCTTCCCACCTGAAGCAGCACTCGCTCCGCAGTTCTTAAAAAGATATTACTGCGACAAATCGCTTCCTCATCTCCAATAAATGTGACACGTCCATCCTCTACTCGGGAAATCTCATATCCCAAATCATATATTTCTCGTTTTGTCACGGCCTCAAGCCCAAAATGGCAAGGCACTACTAATTCGTATCTACTCATTTTTATCCATTTCTATCTTCTATATATAGGTATCCATTTGGCTCTATTGTCGCATATTCCATCCGTTTTTGAAATAGTTTTCTTGGATTTTTTTCATTCCTTCATACCCGCCAATCACCGAGTAGATGTGATGGGTTTTCGCAAGCTTCTTTGCAATGACCATACTCATTCCGCCGTGGTCACAATACAAGATGATTGGTCTTTCGGTAGGAATCTGTCTTCCCAGCTCCTTTGCATCTTCAAACTCATACCATCTTGCTCCCGGCCAATGTGATGCCTGATATTCCTTCCACTCTCTCAAATCCACAACCAGTGCCCCTTTCTCCTGCTGCATGGCTGCTATCTCTTTGGGATAGATTACTTGAAAGTCCATAAGCTCTCCTGCATATTCTCTTTCCTATTATAGTATTGCTCCGTCCCTCCGTTGGTGCCAGTTTCCAAAAAAACCCACATTATCAACATTTACATTCCTAAAAAATTTATAAAGTTTTCTATTTTCTCTTGCCAAGCGTTCTTATATCTCCTATAATCTAACTCGTAAAAGCAAAGCTTTTACTGTGATGCCAAAGCTCTTGGCATTGCACCCCTTATTAATTATTTATACTCCCCTCAAGAGAGATGCTCCCGCATCTCTCTTACTTTTTTCCTTTCTCCCCCTTCTTGCTCCTAGTTGTGAACCACTAACAAACGAAGAGAGCTGTATATTACAGCCCTCTCAATAAGATAAATTATTAATTTGCTACGATTGAGCTTACCAGCATCCGAATAATAGAAAGAACTAATTTAAAGTTCAAAATATGTCAGGTACTGCTTCATTTCAGGCAGAAGCTCTCCTCCCGATTTTTCGTACTTGTCGAAGATTTTTTCAACCTTCTCCTTCTCCTTCTGGGTGAGGATTTCATAACGCTCTATCATTTCACGGAACACCGGGCTCTCTCCCATCTGGCGGCGTCTCGGTTTCGCCAATGGACAATAGCGGAACAGGATGCTTCGTGCCACCTTGTTCAGACGCATGCTTCCTCTAGCTTCAAACTTAATCCAGTTCACATAATCCCGAACAAAGACCTCTCTGTAATTGTTCTTTCCTTTTTGAAGTGCACTCTTTACTTTCTCTCTTGCTTCATTGGTCAGGTCACGATTCTTGCGGTAGAACTGGAGATAATCACAGTATTCCGCTGTAAGGGAATTCTCGCGAATATCATTCCATCTCATGCCCTGAATCTTTCGGCAAATCTCCCAGCGATATCGTCCACAGCTTTCAATCATCATATCGGTCACATCCGATGGTGTGAAAATCGGGAACGTAAATCGAGCCGGAGATAATCTGCTCTGATTTCCAATCTCCTGCCACATCATTGCTCTTGTTCCCACCGTAGGCATAAGAACAATCTCCGGCATTACCTCTGTCTTAATCTCCATCCTCGGAAGATTCTTTTCCTCATCGCTGACTAACATATCTCGGTAGAAGCAACTAAAATCCACTCTGCGAACCGTGTTCAGTGCCTCTCCCAGTTTATCCACACTTACCAGCATCTCCTCCACCGAGCGAATCATTTCCTCTTCCCTGAGGATCGGACAATACGTAGAAAGGCGACCATAGGTGGTTCGGTTATTCATCTGGAAGAAGTTGTTGATTTCAAAGCGAACCTTCGCCTCCAGATCCTGTTCCTTAGCAGCTGCCTGCTCCCTGGTAATCTGGCCGGTCTTAATCTGCTCTCTCAGATTCTGCGTATAATCTAAGTCAAATTCATTTCTGGACGGCTCTCGTTCACCCAGGTAAATACTCCTGAGCCACTGATAAATGGTAAATACATATGGGGACTGAAAATGAAACAGCTGATCCGCTATCTCATACAAGGCATTGGCATTTTCCTCCCCTGCAAGCTTTACATCCATAAATCCAAACTGGAAGAACATCATTAGGATTTCATCCATCTCCTCTTGATCTTCCTGGAAGGAACGAAACAGCGCTGCCTCATAGACCTCAAAGTACATCTTCGTCAGCTCTCTTCTCATTCTTCTGGTATCATCGTCCGTTGCAAATGGATCCGGAAGTTCACGAAATGCCTCAATTTCCTTTCGGATCTGGTCAATCTCCTCCTCTGACTTACCTGCATAAGAAAGGATGGTCTCCAGACAATCGGTGCTTTCCTCCTCTTCCTCTTCGATTTGAAGCTCCAGCGTGTTGGCCACTTCCTCCTCATCCCCAAAGAAAATCTCTGTATCTTCCATGGTTCCACCCTGAAGTGCTTCAAACTCAAAGCTGTTATATTCCTGAACTCGCTTTGCCACCATATCCGGATGAAACAAAAAGTGTTCTCCTGCTTTTGCATTCTGGATGTATGCAATCAAATCCTCCATCATGGTAGCTACATCCATCTGATTCTCTCCTGTCTCTGCCACCTTTTTGCGCAGTTCAAACAGAAGTGCAAAATAATCCTTTTTCTGGTCATTCATAAGAATCTGGCTTTTTGCAGCCAGATAATCCACGGCATCCTGCATAAAAATGACCGATCGCTGCATAATATCTGAGGCATGCTGAATCTCCCCAACGCAGAGTGGCAGGTCTGAAGCGTACATCGCCTTAATCAGCGCCTGATCCTTCTTGGCAAATGCACGGTTGTAGGCGCGCTCCCACTCCTCAACGTTCTGGAAGCTGCTGGTATGTTTGGTAAAGCTTACACTTGGTACCCCGGAAGGGCTCACTCCATGTCTCTCACATAGACTGTGATAATCCTCCTGAATGGTATCTGCCACTTTGTGATATTCCTGAATCTGTGCCTCCAGCTTTTCATAACGCTCTAATACACTGTGACACTGGATAATAGCACCATGTACAAATGCATACTGATACTGTGGATATGCCTCAAAAATAGCATGATAGTCTCCCACCCCATGATATGGATAAGCAACCAGCGTGGACGTCTCCTCCGCCTTGTAGCTACACACATAGGTAGAACCCACCGTATCTAAAAGCCCAATGATGGAACCACTTCCCCACAAAAACCGATCATTCTTTGTCTCCATCCACACTGAGCCTTTTAGCAAAATATAGACATTGTTCACCAGTTCCCCTGTTCTTACCAGATACTGGCCTTTTTCTAATACTATTTTTTCCATGTTCCATCCCTCATTACATGTAGTTCATCCTTGAACCATACTATCCATATTATATCATTTCAGATACTTAATTGCTACGACCAAGTCTCCATCCAGCACAAACTCAAGCCTCATCTCTCCCTTTGGATAACTCATCTGCTCCAGCGTGCCCTCATACTCCGCTCCGTATATTTCCTGGATCTGTGCTCTTGTCATTCCAACCTCGGCGCCTTCCACCGTGCTCACCATGTCATCCAACAGAATAATGGAACTAATACGCTCCTCGTTCTCCCCCGGATAGGTATAAATCATAAAATGGTCATAGGAATAATGCTTCTCAATTCCTTCCCCTGCACAGGCAGGCACCTCAAAGTACTCTGTAGGAGGAGGTAATTGATCTGTGACCTCCCTTGCAATAGCATCCACAGGTATCTCCAGCTTTTTTTCTACACCTTCCACCCGGAATACATAGCCTAACGCACCTTGAAAGGTTTGCATCGTCTCCCCGGAAACCTGCTGTTCCTCTCCCTGCGTATCCATCTGATTGCCCCTACACCCGGTAAGGAGGGCAGCTATCAGTACCAACGCAACACCAAGAGACAGACGCCATCCTGCAACCGGGCTTCTTGTGCCTTTTCTACTTTTGTCATAAAATCTATTGTTCTTTGCTCTCATCTCTTTGGTCCGTCACCTCCGCCTTTTCCATGAGCATCTGTCCAATGGCACGTGCCAGCTTTTTCGCGCCCTCATCATTTAAGTGCAAGCCTCCATCATAGGTATCCGTAGAATAATCAATCCCGATATCCTCTGCCATTTCCAGATAATTGTAATAAGAAAGCTCATAGCTTCTTGCATATTCTTCTATCTGCTCTTCGTATCCTTCATACCAGGTAGGATACAGACTTGGAGCCTTTATCAATATCAGTGTAATTCCATTTTCCTCACAGAGCAAACGAATCTTATCCAAATACTCATAGGCCTGCTGCCCAAAGTTCTCATCTCCTATGGGAACCTGGGGCCATTCCTTGGCTGCCTTCACGCCATAATGAGGAAGGTATCCGTGTATGGTTCTGTTCGGTCTCTGAAAAAAATAGGTGAAGTCCTCTTCTGTCAGCTGATTCCACCTCTCATGATAGCGCAACACCGGAAAAACATAGCTTAAAAAGCTCTCTTTCTCTGTCATAGAGGCCCTTATGGTTTCTACCTTTTCCTTGGACCATCTCATAGAGTCCAGCATCATGCGGTTGTAGATTTCTGACTGCGGCGCATCAAACTGCATGGCAAATACACTTAGAATAACTACCTTTGGAGTTTCATATTTTAAGGTCTCCTGCAAAAGCCCATAGGACTGCCACATGGTCTGCTTGGGATTTCCCCTGATATAACTGCGAATCCCATACTCCTCCCATAGGGTTTCCGTGGAAATATTCTCGTACACCTCACAATCTCCCAGGATGATCACATCATGCTGTGCGGTCTTAGGGTCTGCCATCTCCAGATAGTATTCACCTGTCATACTCCCCTCCGGCACATCCCCCATATATTTGGGAACCACAAGTCTCTGAAGCCCCCCAAGAATCAATAGGGTACAAAGAGTCACCGCTACCGCTCTTACCGCTGTGAGAGCGCGTCTATGTACTTTTCTATTTTTCTTGTCCATAAGCGTCTCCCTCCTGCCCGGCATTGCTCAAGTCTTAGTAGCTATGATAGATAAAGTCCTTTGGCACATAGGCAATCCCATAACTTCCCATAAAAAGCACCGCCAAAAAAAGTCCAAGCACCAAAAGATAACGAACCAGCCAAGGCTTCCTGTGATACCAGCTCCATAGTCGATCCGCTCCTGTATCTGTGCCATCCTCCAATGTCTTTTTCTGTATCCCTTGAAAAAGGAAAAAGACAACAATACCCACTCCAAGGATTCCATAATCCCATCCGTCTAATCCAAGGGTTGGAAGTACTTTTTCATAGGCCCATCCCATCTCCAATGGGGATTGGATTCCAAACAACATCTGAATCAGGGATACCACCATTCCACCAAGCATCATCAGAGTCTCTCCGGCACTTTCATAGCAGTCAAACAATCTAAGAGCGCTCATCAATAGGAAGGTTCCCATGACCTTTAATGCTACTATCCAAGGAGAAGCTCCGGAAGAATCGGATGCTTTCCTCTTCTGTTTTCTTCGAGTCTCCAGCTTGTCACAAACCATAAGGAATACGAAGTTCAAAAATCCCCAGCAGATTGTAGCACTTCCCCTGCCATGCCATGCACCGATAAGCAACCAGGTAACTCCCGTCGTGATGAATACGGTTAACCTTCTGGCAGCTTGGTTCCCCAAATGGTTCTTTATTCGCCTTCGGACCATCCCCATAACCTCTGATGTAGACAAGGGATAGAACACATAGTTCGAAAACCATCTTCCCATAGTCACGTGCCATCTCCTCCAATAGTCCTTGATGGAGATTGCCAAATAGGGACAGTCAAAGTTTTCCGGCAACACAATTCCAAAGCATCTGGCGGCTCCGATGGCCATATCAATTCCCCCGGTGAAATCCCCATACAACTGAACGGAGTAAAACAGCATCACAAGCAATACCGCACCGCCACCATACTCCATGGTATTACCGGTCAAGGTCTCCACTGCTACTGCCGCGCGATCTGCGATTACCAGCTTCTTTGCCATGCCAAGTAGGATGCGGATGCTTCCCCTTTTCACATCCTCCCACCGAAGGGAATGCCCTTCAAAAAGCTGCGACTTCATCTCCCTGTAATTGCAGATAGGTCCCTGGATTACGCAAGGGAAAAAGGATAGGAACAACAGCAGACGAAGAGGATTCTTCTCCGCCGGAAACCGTTTCCAATTCACATCCATGAGGTACGAATAGGCTTCCAGCATATAAAAGGATATTCCCACAGGCAAAAGCCATTGAACCCCAGACATCCATGGTCTAAGGTTTTTTAATCCAAAAAGACAGACTGCATCCAAAAAAATTACCATAGTAAACGCAAGCTTCCTTATAAGCTTCCTTTGGTCATGCTTCCACCTTTCTATCATTATTGCAGCCCCATAATGTATCAGGGTCACGAAAATCAGCACCGAGAGGCTATATACCCCGCCGGTGCTGTAAAAAGCAATACTTCCTGCCAACAATATGTACCATGCATATTTTTTTGGCACACAGTAATAGAGCAATAATGCAATTCCCATAAAAGCCAAAAATGTAGCTGAAATCATGCTCATAGGTGTCCCTCTTTAGCAGCCTTTTTGTACCAGCAGACGCCAGATGGCATCCAAGGAATTAAAATTTTCCGGTACAATTTCCTCTCCATGTATCACCACGCCAAAGCGGTCCTTGATATCTCCAATGAGACACACCAGATCAAAGGAGTCTATGATTCCCTCCTCAATGAGTCTTGTGTGTGTATCATAATCCACCTCAGGGTGAAGATCCAATAACAGTTCTCTTAATGCTTCCCTATCTATGTCCATATGGTATCTCTTACGTATCCTTTCTCACCGATATATAACTGTGTACAATGTCTTTATCCGGATAGCCTTATCGTGATGTGTCCTATCCTAGTGAGGAACTCTCCGCTACCGGATTTCCGGATAATCTTCCCTATTATACAGATGGGAATCTCCATGGGCTTTGGAATACGCCATCAACTCCTCATCCGTCACATAACAAAAGGTTGTATGATCCGCTCTAGGGCAGGTGTCATAATGAAACCAGCCATCTCCAATGTTCACAAGATTCCAATAATGCATCTGACCATCCGGAAGCTTCTGGATATCCATATTTTCGATTCCTGCAACCGTCAAAAGCTCTTTTGCCACGCTGGCATAGACATAGCAGTCTCCCTGGCCTCCGGTCAAGCCTTCATAGGCCGCTTTTCTCCATCCATTTTTCTCCCAATAAGTCACATATGTGATGTGAGCTTGTATCCATTGGTAGATTGACGTCAGCTTCTGTTCCTGAGTCATGTCTCCACTGATGATGGTAGCAAGTATCTCTTTTGCCTTTTCATCCACCATCTCTTTTGGATATTCTCTGGATTCAACAATGACATTACATGCGACGGATGCCATGTTTCCCGCTTCATCAGTGGCGTAATATACCACCTCATAGGTACCTTCTGTTGAAAGTCGTACTTTGCTACTGTCCACCTTTAATTCTGGCGATGCATCATAGTTGTCGGAGACAGTAACCCCTTTCTTATAGCTGATCCCTTCTCCGAGAAACACTACAATATCCGACACCCCATCAATCACAGGAGGTGTCGTATCCACCACGCTAAGCTCACAAGGAAAAGAAATCATTCCCTTCTTCAGCTCCACATGATACACCCCCGGTATGTTGTAATCAAAGGCATCACTCTTTGGTCCATATCCATATCCGGAACAATCATCCTCCTCATCCACAAAAAAGTTCTTAAGCACCACCTTGGTGCCCACTTCCACCTGCAGATTTTTTCGAATCTTCCCCCTCATGTCCCGATAAATCAGAAAGAAAAAGCAGCCCATCGCAAACGCAACCGCAATGGTGGCATAGAGAAAGCCTCTCGCCAATACATATTTGATTTTCTTACGTCTTTTCTTTTTTTCCAGCCTTTTCTTATCTCGTGTGTTCATGGTTTTATTCTACTACTATTGCTTTTTCCCTTCAAGAATGGCCTTGGCATTTTCTACCCTGTCTTTTGTAGGGGGCTCAATCCCCTCCAGGGTATATGGAATTCCAAGATTCTCCCATTTAAACACACCCAATGTATGATAGGGAAGCACCTCCACACGTTCCACCGTATCTAAGGTATCAATAAATGCTCGAAGCTTGTACAAATCCTCATCCACATCAGTCCGTTCCGGAACCAGCACATGGCGAATCCACATTGGTTTCCCCATATCAGACAACACTCTTGCCATATCCAGAATGTTTGCATTGGTATGTCCTGTGAGTTTTTTGTGTTTTTCTTCGTCGATTTCCTTGATATCTAAAAGCACAAGATCCGTATATTTCATCAGCTCCTCAAACTTTGAGAAAAAAGGTTCCTCTCTGGTGAACGGATTCCCGCTGGTATCAATTACTGTGTGGATTCCCTGCTCCTTTGCCTTCCGGAACAACTCCAAAAGAAAATCTATTTGCAGAAGAGCTTCTCCTCCACTCACAGTGATTCCACCCTTTTCTCTCCAGTACGGGCGATATCGTACCGCCTTTTTCAAAAGCTCATCTGCTGTATAAGGTGTCCCTGCCTCCCTCTTCCATGTATCCGGATTATGACAAAACTCACACCTCATGGCACAGCCACTCAAAAAAATAATTGTACGCACTCCGGGGCCATCCGCAGACCCAAAGCTCTCAAAAGAATGCACATAACCGATTTGATTACTCATCCCATCCTCCATCAATAAAATACTACTCTCATCATACAGTTTTTCCACAATATTGTCTAATCATTCTTATCGGGGACGTTCCTTTTCTTATCGGGGACGTTCCTTTTTCCACGGCCATCGCCCTTTGGCCTTAGGAGCGCCCTTTGGCTTGACCTCCTGTCGGAACCGCATCCCGGCGAGGGAGCTTTTTTGTCTTTTCCCCCCAGCCCAGAGAACGGCCATCCAAGCGCTTCCGTTGGGGGATGGAGGTGGAAGTTTTTTTGCCAGTTATTCGGTTGCAAGGATTTTCGTGATATGATTTTGCCTCTTTCGATAATTCGAGTTCGGCAAAGTTGGGACAATTTCACAGGAGAATTCGTGGATGGGGAGAATTCCTTAAAGTAGCTTTGTTATTTTTCTTAGGCGCGTCTCCAAGGAAAATCGTGCACGCGGTTCGGTTTGCGGCTCGAAGAACGACATAACCGAGGTCCTAGTCGTCCGGGGGACGACTGTTTAGGACGGACCGGAGCAGAGCGGAGACCGTGCACAATAAAATCTCCTTGGAGCGCGCCTTAGAAAAATTCAAAGGTACGTCCTGGAATTCATCCCCACCACGGATTTTCCTGTAAAATTGTTCAAACCTTGCCGTACACGAAAATTGAGGCAAAATCATACCACTGAAAATTCCTAAACAACCTCATAAAAGCAAAAAACTTCCACCTCCATCCTCCCAACGGAAGCGCTTGGATGGCCGTTCTCTGGGCTGGGGGAGAAGACAAAAAAGACCCCTCGCCGGAGAATAACTCCGACAAGAGGTCAAGCCAAAGGGCGCTCCTAAGGCCAAAGGGCGATGGCCGTGGAAAAAGGAACGTCCCCGATTAAAGAGATTCGTGGCAGGTTCTTGAAATAACGTCAAGCTGCTGTTCTCTTGTGAGGTCGATGAATTTAACTGCATATCCGGATACACGGATTGTGAAGTTTGCGTACTCCTCTTTCTCCGGATGCTCCATTGCATCGATCAGTTTCTCTTTTCCGAATACATTGACGTTGAGGTGGTGTGCACCCTGATCAAAGTATCCGTCCAATGCGCTCTCTAAGTTCTCGATGCGCTCTTCTTCTGTATTTCCAAGTGCTCCAGGGTTGATGGTCTGGGTGTTGGAAATTCCATCTAATGCTTCTTCGTATGGAAGCTTTGCTACAGAGTTCAAGGAAGCCAAAAGTCCATTCTGCTCTGCACCGTATGCTGGGTTTGCACCAGGAGCTAAAGGTGCTCCGGCTTTACGTCCATCCGGTGTAGAACCGGTTGCCTTACCGTATACCACGTTTGAGGTGATGGTAAGAATCGATGTGGTTGGCTCAGAATCGCGGTAAGTATGGCAGCTTCTAATTTTCTTCATGAAGGTGCGGAGTAACCATACTGCGATTTCATCTGCACGCTCATCATCGTTTCCGTATTTTGGGAAATCTCCTGTGGTCTCGTAATCAACTACGATTCCATTCTCATCACGGATGGTTTTTACCTTTGCGTATTTGATTGCAGAAAGAGAATCTACTACATGTGAGAATCCTGCAATACCGGTAGCGAAGGTACGGCGTACATCGGTATCAATTAAAGCCATCTGAGTAGCTTCATAGTAATACTTGTCATGCATGTAGTGAATCATGTTCAAGGTCTCTACATAAGCACGGGCAAGCCATGTCATCATCTTATCAAAACGATCCATAACCTCATCGTAATCTAAGTACTCTGAAGTAATCGGACGATACTCAGGTCCAACCTGCTCCTTTAACTTCTCATCAATACCACCATTGATTGCGTAAAGAAGACATTTTGCAAGGTTTGCACGAGCTCCGAAGAACTGAATCTCTTTACCTGTCTCTGTAGCAGATACACAACAGCATACACTGTAGTCATCGCCCCATACCGGACGCATTACATCGTCGTTCTCATACTGGACAGAGCTGGTGTTGATTGAAATCTTTGCTGCGTATTTTTTGAAGTTCTCCGGCAAATGTGATGAATAGAGAACGGTAAGGTTTGGTTCCGGTGAAGGTCCCATGTTCTCCAATGTGTGGAGGAAACGGAAACAGGTCTTAGTAACCTCACTTCTTCCATCCATACCGATACCAGCCACATCAACGGTAGCCCATACCGGGTCTCCTGAGAATAACTGATTGTATGACTCGATACGAGCAAATTTTACCATACGGAATTTCAATGTCATATGGTCGATAAGCTCCTGAGCCTCAGCCTCTGTAAGGATACCCTTCTTTAGGTCTCTCTCAATATAAATATCAAGGAAGGTTGAAACACGTCCTACTGACATTGCAGCACCGTTCTGGGTTTTGATTGCTGCAAGGTATCCGAAGTAAAGCCACTGGCATGCTTCTTTTGCATCCTTTGCAGGCTCTGAAATATCAAAGCCGTATACAGCAGCCATTTCCTTCATACCCTTTAAGGCACGAATCTGCTCTGCAAGCTCCTCACGGATACGGTAGTCCTTACTTCTCATGGCAAGTCTTGCACTTGCATCAAAGTCTTTTTCCTTCTCTTCAATCAGGTAGTCAATACCGTAAAGTGCCACACGACGGTAGTCACCAACGATACGTCCTCTTCCGTAAGTATCCGGAAGTCCTGTTAAAATATGGCTGTGACGCATACGCTTCATCTCCGGAGTGTATACATCGAATACTGCCTGGTTATGTGTTTTATGGTAAACGGTAAAAATCTCATGAAGCTTTGGACTTGGCTCGTATCCATACATTCTGCATGACTGCTCTGCCATCTTGATTCCACCGTAAGGCATAAATGCTCTCTTTAATGGTTTATCAGTCTGAAGGCCGACTACCTTCTCTAACTCCTTCATTTCAGGATCGATATATCCCGGGCCGTATGCAGTAAGTGAAGACACTACCTCTGTCTCCATATCCAAAACACCGCCTTTTGCACGCTCTTCCTTCTGGAGCTCCTGCACCTTTCCCCACAACTTATTGGTAGCTTCTGTAGGACCTGCTAAGAACGATTCATCTCCCTCGTATGGGGTATAGTTGTTCTGAATGAAATCACGAACGTCAATTCCTTCTTTCCAAAGTCTTCCCTCGAAGCCTTCCCACTGTTTAAAATCCTTCATAAATTATCCTTTCTAAAAAAGCCAACTTACTATTTCTCTTCGACTCCTATATCTTACAAAAATCTGCCGAAAATTCAATAGATTTCGCGCATCTTTTCTCTTTTCCCTTTATTGCATTTAAAACTCTCATTTTCTCTATTTTTTTTGTCCATTTTACCTAAAATCTATACACGGTGAGACTCCTTTTCTCCAATTTCTGGATTTTTCCTTTTCCACCTTCTCCCAGATTATGTATCACTTTCCACCCGGGGTGGCGCTCTCCCCATCCAAAACAGTAGGGGGCATCCATAACGGCACTGTACTTTTACAAGGTTACTTAGTATTTTGGGAAGGCGCCCTCACACTTTATTTTTCTGTACGCCAAGGTTTGAACAAGGGGCAAAAATTGTCTACCAAAATGCGTGCTAGCCGCTCCTCGTCTGCTACTCTAGGGAGCCGCCTTCACGAATTTTATTACGGGGGGTCTCCACTCCGCTCCGGTCCGTCCTAAACAGTCGTCCCCCGGACGACTAGGACCTCGGTTTGTCGTTCTTCGAGCCGCAAACAGACCCGCCCCCGTTCTATCGTTCAGGACGGCTCCAAGAGTAGCAACGACTCGTCGCTGAATCGCTGCGCATTTTTGGCAGACAACTTTTTGTCCCTTGTCCCAACTTTGGCGAACTGAAATCATCGAAAAAGTGTGAGGGGGGCCTTCCCAAAAATACTTGTGGCCTTGTAACTGGTACAGTGCCCTTATGGATGCCCCCTACTGCTTTGGATGGGGAGAGCGCCACCCCGGGCGGAAAGCGTGCGAAAAACCGGGGAGAAGGTATAAAAAGGAAAAATCCCTGCACCGGGAGAAAAGGAGTCTCACCGTGTACAGGGATTTTAGGGGAATCTAGCCCACGAAACCAACCAGTTTCTTGGAGCGAGATGGTGCTCTTAATTTTTTGAGGGATTTTGCTTCGATCTGGCGAATACGCTCTCTGGTTACGCCCATGGTCTGTCCTACTTCCTCTAAGGTGTGAGGAATTCCGTCTGCAAGTCCAAATCGCATGGTAATGACATACTGCTCCCGCTCGGTAAGGGTGGCAAGGGCTTCCTTTAGGCATTCGTTACGCACGGTTTCCATAGCGTGCTGCTCCGGTGCCTTGGTGTTGAAGTCCTCGATGAAATCACCAATGGAGGTGTTCTCCTCTTCACCTACCGGGGTATCGAGAGATACGGTATCTCCGGTGTATTTTAAAGCCTCCCTTACTTTTTCAACTTCAAGGGATGTTGCCTCAGCGATTTCTTCCTCGTTTGGCTCTCTTCCGGTCTCCTGAAGAAGTGCTTTCTGGGTGCGGACTACCTTGTTGATTACCTCAACCATGTGTACAGGAATACGAATGGTCTTTGCCTGATCGGCAATGGCTCTGGTGATGGACTGGCGAATCCACCAGGTTGCATAGGTGGAGAATTTGAAGCCCTTCTCATACTCGTACTTGTCTACTGCCTTCATAAGACCGATATTTCCCTCCTGAATAAGATCCAGAAAGGTAAGGCCTCGTCCGATGTATTTCTTTGCCACACTGACAACAAGTCTTAGGTTGCAATTGATAAATAATTCTTTTGCGGCAGCATCGCCATCCTGGATTTTCTTAGCAAGACTCTGCTCTTCTTCCGGGGAAAGGAGCTGATAGCGTCCGATCTCTTTTAAGTATGCACGAACCGGATCATCTACGTTTAATGCTACGTCCTGGATGGTTGCGGCCATATCTTCTGACATGTCGATTTCCACGTCCTCAAAGTTATCCTCTGGCTTCTCAAGAAGCTGCTCTTCCTTTTTCAATACAATGATGTCATTTCCTTCAATGTACTCAACAATCGCACCATACTGTTCTCTGCTTAAAGAAAAGCTTTTCAGCTTTTTCTGAATGATTTCCTCTTCCAAAACATTATTGTTTTTCTTGGCGTCTTCAATAATCTTTCCGACGATTTCCATCATTTGTTTCTTGTTATCTTCCAATGTAACTTCGACCTTTCTAACTCTGTATGTAAAGCGGGGTTTACGACCCCACAAGAAGGTATTGTAACAAAATTTTCATGGTAGAAACAAGCCTTTTTTCAAAAAAAGCAAAAGGCACAATCCATAGGATTCTGCCTTTTGTTTTTTGTTAATTTTCACAAATTTATGCAATTTTTTTGTGATATTCTTCTAGACTAATGTCCCATTCCTTCAGATTTTCATCTCCTCTGTGGTCCTCCAGATCAAACTGGTCTTTCAGATACGTACCAAGAAATCTGGTTGTTTTCTGGGCGCCGGAGAGATTTAGATGATCCCCATGGTCTGCCGTATCCTTTGCCCAGTCAATTTCAAGCTCACTGGTCTTTAAATTCAGGTCCACATAGGCAAGATTTTTCTCGTTGGCATAGCATTCAATTCCGTTATGCTTTTCTCCATCGTAGTTCTTTGGGGAAGGCGCACTGTAAAGGACCAGGGTCACATTGTTCTCTTTACACAGGGAAATAATTTCATCCATCTGCTTTTGAATGCTCTTTGGGATTTCTCTGTGTAGACTGGTCTCCTCCATATATTCTCCCCCTGTATATGCCTTACACCATTTGCGGATTTCAAAGCCCTTCAAATTCTCCAGAGATTTTTTCCCTGTGAGTACATTTTTCCAGGCATTGTGATATTGGAAAATGGGGAAACGACTTTGAAGTCCTTCAAGGGATGAGCTTAAAATTCCATCCGCACTTCCCTTGCTTCTGTATAACACATTGGTCTCTAAGAGAATCAGCTTCGGTTTTTGGGTCTCCAAGGCAATTCGAATTGCCTCCTTGGTCTCCCCGATTTTTTGTCCATATTGTCCGGATATGTAAGAGGTAATTCCGGTCTCATCATATAGCTGCATGGGAGATATCGACGTATAGGTCTCACTGTCCCCCACCACAAGTACATCAATGGAATTCTCTTTCTCGTTGCGTATTCCAAAGACCTTGCTGTTTCTTCCAACACAGTTCTTTCCATTTTTACATTCCATGGCATAGACCACGATAGACGCCCCATGCAAAAGCAATACCAGTCCCAGGAAAAAGCACACAACCCGGAAGCCCTGATGCCATCTACTCTTCCCGGCACGGATATTCTCCCCCCTTTTTTTCTCATTATGGAGATTGCCTTCTAGATTCTGATTCATGGTTGCCCTCCTTTTTCTTACGTTTCTTCATTCACTAATCAGAACTGTGCGTATATCAGATCCACCTTCTGATAGCCTGTTCCATATGCTCCAAAAATGATGATTGCAAAAATAAATGCATAATAGATTCCCCAGCGTACCGGTGTACGATATTCCTGAAGCTTTTCATAATAGTCCAAGCCCGCTTCCTTTTTGTGTTCCATGACCGCCACCAGAATAGTAAAGGCAAATGCACACAGAAAATCCGGAATGGAAAGGCCAAGGGCAAGCAGTGAACCATCCCACAGGGTCTGTAGGGTGAAGCCCTTGAAGATGCTGCCAAACATAGAAAGACCTACTGATAAACGCTCTGCCCTGAAAAACAGCTCTCCTGTGAAAATAATCACCCAGGTCTTTGCCATGCGAATTCCATCCCACACCGGACCAACGCATTTCTTCTTCACAATCGGCTCCAGCGCCGCTTCTACAAGTAGAATCACAAAGTAATACATTCCATAAAAAATATATCCCCATTGTGCCCCATGCCAGATTCCATTGCAAAGCCATACCGGAAACAGCGTTGCTGCTGAGACTCCAAGCTTCGCCACATATTTTCCAAATTTCTTTGTGGCAAACTTATTCCATTTCTTTACAGGCTTTGAAATGGAAACCGGATAAAAAATATAGGTCTTAAACCAGGTTCCAAGGGTGATATGCCATCTTCTCCAGAACTCCCCTGCATTTTTGGATACGAAGGGCAGTCGGAAATTCTCCGGCAGGGTCACACCAAATATCTTTGCAGTTCCTATTACAATGTCCATGCATCCGGAAAACTCCATGTAAAGCTGAACGGTGTAGCAGATTGCAGCCACTACAATCACAAGACCACTGTATGTCCGGTAATTGTCGTAAACCTTGCTTACAAGGATGTACAGACGATCTGCTATTATCATCTTCTTCAAAAGACCCCAGGTTATCCGCATGATTCCGCGCTTTAGATTTTCACCATTAATGGGCTCTCCACTCCAAAGCTCCTTCACATGATTGTCGTAGAGGCAGATAGGTCCTTCCAGCACATGAGGGAAAAAGCCCATATATAATGCAATCTTTCCAAAATGCAATTCCGGCTTATACTTTTCCCAATATACATCCACCAGATACGCAACACCCTGAAGCGTGTAAAAGGAGATTCCGATAGGCACCATGAGTTTTATGGGCGGAAGCAAGGTATCCCCTGCTAGTGCATTGACATTTTCCGTCACGAAACCAGAATACTTTAAGATGCCAAGGACACCTATCAGCATTCCAGTTGAACAGCCAAGAACCCATTTTTTCCGGTTTCCTTTTGCTTTTTCCAGGAGCAATCCCCCTACATACACCACTATCGTTGCTCCAATGAGATAGCACACCAGGTATCGGCTAAAGCTCCAGAAAAACACATAGCTTGCCAAAAGCAAAATCCATGGCCTTAGCTTTTTGGTACACAGCTGATAGAGAAGCATTACCACCGGCAGGAATACCCCTAGGAAAATCGGTTCATGATATCCCATATTAATTCTCCTGTAGTCTTTGAACCATCGCAAAGAGGGCTTCTACGGAGTTAAAATTCGCCGGCACCATCTCTTTTGCCCCAATTGTGATATCAAATGCATCCTCAAGCTCTGAGACAAGAGAAATCACTCCGAATGAGTCCAGAATATGGTCGTCAATCAGTGCCTTTTCGTTTTCGTAATCAATTGTGTCATCAATCTCATTTAAAATTTCTAAAATCTGTTCCATTTTGTCTCCTTATCTACTGTTCAGAAAGTAAGTACTCTTTCTCTCTCTTAACACCTGTAAATCGTTTTTCTTTTCCGTGTCAATCACTGCAACTGCAGGAAGCTCATGGCTTAGAAACAGTGCCATTCCTTCCATCGCCGAATATGCTCCGGTGTTTTCAAACACCAGATAGTCCCCCACACGAGGTTCTTCCATTGGATACTCCTGTACCAAAACATCATTGGTGGTGCAAAGGGAACCACAGATGGTCCACGGCTCCTCCGGGGGATCCCCTTTGGCGTTTATCTCCTGGTGGCGCAGCGCCTCTTGAGCCCTATCATTAACCAGCACTTCTATGTAAGGAAAATACATTCCTCGAATCTGTCCGTGATAATTAAGCTGATGACTTCCCCCGTCCACCATGAGATAGCGGTTTCCCTCATTGATCTTCTTATCACTGATTCTTGTAATGTAGACACCACATGCTGCGCTTAAGGCTCTCCCCATCTCTAAAGTGACCTTACCCTTCCACTTCATGGAGCCAATCGCCTCCCCAAGCTCTCTGATTCCCGCCTCTGTGTAAAGCGGCACCTCCTGGTCCTTAAAATAGGCAAATCCGATGCCCGGACCGTATTCTAACTCCGGTATTTCTACCCCGGTGCGCTTCCGGATTTCCTCAAAAAATCCATCCAGCATCTGAAGCTCTTTTTTTAGCACGGACACCTTTTTCTTCTGGGTTCCGGTAAAATAATGGATTCCCTCCAGATGAAGTCTTGGATTTTCCTCTATGCGTGCAAGCATCTCAAAAATCTCCTGTGGATTTACCCCAAACTGGCTTCCATTGGTTAATCGCAGGAAAAGATGTAAATCCACCCCCTCCTTTTGGGACCACTGATCAAAAAACTGAAACTGTCTTAGGGATTCTACTGTGTACACACTGGCATCTTTGCAGTAGCTTAGCACCTGAGGCAAATCCCCCTCTTCCTTTACCACACCGCTAATCAACAGCTTCTCTTTGGGAATCTCTAGTTTTTCACAAATCAGAAACTCTCCAAAGGAACAGACCTCGATACGGTCTGTGAGACCGGCGTACTGCTCCGTCAAAAAGGGATTGGCCTTCATGGCAAAGCATAACCCAACATTTTGAGGGAGCTGCTCTCGAAAACGTCTCACTTCCCTTTCTACCACTGCAACATCATATAGATAAAGGGGAGTACTCAACTGATTGATTGCGTTTTCGTAGACCTCTTTTTTATAGGTATCAATCATTATCCAAGCCCCTCCTTTGCCCATGTCATCAGCTGGTTCCTATCCATCTTTCCATTTTTGTTCATAGGCATCTGGTCAATGGAGCATAATTTTTGTGGAACCATGTATCCTGGAAGAGAAAGCTTTAGTTGTTTTTTCAGCTGGGTCTTCTCCACATCCCCCACATAAAAGCAAATAATCTTATTTTTTTCTCTATCAAACAGACAACAGCTTCTGACGATTCCTGCAAGGCTGTTGAGGGCATTTTCGATTTCCTCTAACTCGATACGATGCCCCATATGCTTAATCTGAAAATCCTTTCGACCATCAAAAACAAGCTGGTTCTTAGGATTCCAGTAGGCCATGTCCCCGGTTCGGTAGGTTCGCTTTTTCTCCGGACCGTACAGGATAAAGCTTTTCTTCGTCTGCTCGGTGTTATGGTAATACCCCAGTGAGATGGATTCTCCTGTGACACATATTTCTCCGGATATTCCGGGTTGTGTCACCCTTTGTCCCCTTTCATCCAACAGAAATACTTCCCTTCCTCCAAAGGCCTTTCCTATGGGCAGCTTCTCAGGAAGCGGCTCCCCGGGAGCAATCCAATAATAGGTACAGTTGCAGGTAATCTCAGTAGGTCCATAGAGATTCACAAAGGGAAGCTCCGGTAAAGCCTCTCTCCAAATCTTAAGCTGCTTTATCGGCATGGATTCTCCGCTGAACATTACCCTTCTAAGGTCTGTGGGGATGCGATAATCAAATCCTTTCAAGCCTGAAATCTGACACATGGCTGACACTGCCCAGATTAGCACCGTAGCATGATTGTCACAGATGTAATCCAGCAAGCAGGTCGGCAGAGCAAACAATTCTTTTGGAATCAGTAAAATGGTCGCCCCAAGCGCCAGACTGCTATAGATATCTTTTACCGACACATCGAAATCAAACGGTGCCTGATTGGCAAAGACATCTGTGGACAGCAACCCCGTTTCTTCTATAAAATGTGGAATAAAATCAAGCACACATTGATGACTCACCAACACACACTTCGGCGTGCCTGTGGAGCCGGAGGTAAAAATTCCATAAAGCGGATCCTCCTTGTGGGCTTTTCTTCTTCTCTCTCTAAGCAGGTCATCCTCTATCTTTGTCCCAACACAGGTATCAAAGGAAACAATTTCCCCGGAAAAAGCAAGGTCTTTCGCCCTCTCCATGCACGCTGCAGAGACCAGCATCACCTTGGGCTGTAACACCTCCAGAATTTTCTCCACACGTTCCTTGGGTTGCTCCGGATTCAACGGCACATAGAAGCATCCCCCCTGTACCACTCCAAGCATACATGCTAAGGACAGGTTGCTCTTCTCTCCGAATACCACAACAGGTGCTGACTTTTGGCATTTTCCGGCAACCAAGGTGCCAGCTCTTCTTGTGAGTTCCAGCATTTTTTCGTAGGTGATGGATTCCCCCTGGTCGATTACTGCTAGCTTCTTAGGATTCCTGTTGGCCGCAGCTTCCAGATACTCTATCACTGACTTCATCTCATTTTTTGTCATTTCTCTTCACTCCTTTATCCGAATAAAATACTATCATTCCTGTAGATTAATTCCCATAAAGAAGCACTTAACAATCCTTAAGAACTGGTTAACATTTTCTTACATCCCCTTTTCATGTCTTAACAGATTCTTAATCTTAGGGCAAAAAATAAGCCCCGACAAACATGTCAGGGCTTTATCACCTACCATATGTTTCTTATTCTTTTCCGTTCCAGCAGTAGGTACAGAGCTTGCAAGGCTCAACTCCGGTGGACTCAAGCATGTCATCCAGACGGTTGAATCTCAGGGATGTAAAGTTCAGCTCTTTTCTGATTTCCTCTACCATTCTCTCGTACTTCTCTGATTCCGGATCTGCATATTCCTCTAAGATTTCGTCGGTTACATTGCCATTTTCCAGTCTTGCAATGACACGTCTTGTAATCAGATCCATCTCGGAGGTAGATCTTGAGAAGTTCAAGTATTTACATCCGTATAAAAGTGGTGGGCAGGCTGGTCTGATATGTACCTCCTTGGCACCGCTCTGGTATAAGAACTCCGTGGTCTCACGCAGCTGTGTTCCACGTACGATGGAATCATCGATAAGTAACAGGCTCTTATCCTTAATTAAATCATCTACCGCAAGGAGCTTCATCTTTGCAATAAGATTTCTCTTGCTCTGGATGGTTGGCATGAAGGAACGTGGCCAGGTTGGCGTATATTTGATAAATGGTCTTGAGAATGGGATTCCCGATTCGTTGGCATAGCCTACTGCATGGGCGATACCGGAGTCCGGAACTCCTGCCACGATATCCGGCTTCACGTTATCTCTTCTGGCCATTCTCTCGCCACAGTTATAACGCATTTTCTCTACACTGATTCCTTCGTAGCTGCTTGCCGGATATCCATAATATACCCAGAGGAAGGTACAAATCTTCATCTCTTTTCCCGGGTCCACCATGGTAACGCAGTTTTGAGGCGTTACCACAACAACCTCTCCCGGTCCAAGCTCCTTGTAATCGGTGTAGCCTAAGTTCTTGTATGCAAAATTCTCAAAGGATACACAAAAGCCATCTACTTTCTTTCCGATTTCGATTGGAGTTCTTCCGTATTTATCTCTAGCCGCATAGATTCCTGCACGGTTCAAAAGTAAAATGGACATGGAGCCCTTGATGACTTCCTGGGCATAGGTAATTCCTTCAATCAGGTTTGCCTTGCAGTTAATCAAGGCTGCCACAAGCTCTGTGGCGTTGATTTCTCCGGTAGTCATCTCCTGGAAATGAACATTTCCCTGATCTAACACCAGCTGAGTTACTTCTTCGGTATTATCAATCTTACCTACGGTACATAATGCGTAGGTTCCGTGATGGGAACGGATTAAAAGTGGCTGTGGTTCGAAATCAGAGATACAACCAATTCCATAGGTTCCCTTCATCTCCTGCACATCCTTGTCGAACTTTGTACGGAATGGAGAGTTCTCGATGTTATGTATTGCTCTCTCGAAACCATCCTCTCCCAGTACGCACATACCACCACGTCTGGTTCCCAGATGTGAGTGATAATCGATACCGAAAAACAAATCAAAAACGCAATCCTGTTGGGATGCTACTCCAAAAAATCCACCCATCTTTTGCGACCTCTTTCTTCTATAATATCTACATTGTCTATAAAGCTCTATATCCTCTATAGGCTTATAATTCCAAATAATAAATAATCACGAACCTATAAGATTGTCAAGAAAAAAATCACCGGTTCTCACTTTCATACAACAATGGAAAACGCTTTGGATCCTGAACACAAAGCCAGGTAAGCAAGAGCATCGTGCCTGCACCTGCAAGTCCTACCGCCAGCCATGCCCGGTCTATGGAGCCATTGTCCACAATGTTTCCAATCATCAGGTTGCCCAAAACCAGAAAGGTTCCCGACAAGATATTGATGAAGGAATTCAGTCGTCCCCAGTGGGTGGAAGGAATTCTTCTGGTCATGTAAGGCTTGCTTCCCACAGTCACAAAAATCTCTCCAATGGTAAAGATAATCATGAGCACAAAATACATAGGAATCATACCCTGTACAAATCGATAGCTGAACAAGCCCAGAATAATCAGGATTTCACCTACAAACATCTTTCGCACATCCATGAGTCTGCCAAATATGGTGGTAATCAGCGGGGTACATGCAATTACCACAAAGGCATTGACACTGGTCATAAAGCCAAAGATGGTTGCACCCTTTGCTCCATACAAGGCTTCCATATTCAATGGGAGTAAATAGTTAAACTGCGCATATACCACACCTGCCAAAGCGCCTTCTAAGGCAAACAATACCAGAATCTTTCTCTCCCACAGAATCGTAAATACGCTGGTATTCTCTCTCTTTTCCTCATATTCGCTCACATAGTCTTTTTCCACAGAAAGCTTCTTTACAAAGAATACAATCAGCAAAGTGGATGATAAGGTGGCAAGACCGGTGATTATGAACGCCAATCCCAAATGATTTTCAAACAATAATCCACCCAGCATCGGTGCAAGCACAAGTCCAAGATTCATTCCCAGATACTGTAAGCTGTAGACACGCTCCCTGCTCTCACTGTCACATAAATCTGCCACCAACGCATCGTAGCTTGGTCCCTCTACCGTTGCAAATACACTGGCCGTAAAGAAGATCAGGATACTATACCTGGTAAGTGGAAGTATGCCACAAATAATATAGGAAGCTACCGTAATCAAATCGCAGACAATGATAATATACTTGCGATTCCATTTATCTGCCACCTTGCCACCAAGTATTAACATCGGAAGCTGTAGCAGAGATAGGACCATGGTGATCACTGCAATCTCTGATGCGCTGTATCCAAGCTTGTTCTTTAAAATCAAGGTCAACAGCGGCCAGATAAGTGAACCCATACTGGTTACAATTCTTCCAAAGAATAGCACATAGATTTCTTTTCCGAGGTTCTTATACTGTTCAAAAAATCTCATTGATGTCTCCCCCTTATGAAAACTAAGATGTGCTACATTATGGCACAAACCTTGTATAATTACAAGAGAAAAGTAGCTCCCTGCCAATTGGGAGCTACTTCTATATCCACACTATTCTCTTCTCCGGATTCTGTTAGGACTTCTTCCCTCTTTTCCGATAGCAGATAACTGTAGTGCCTACAATCACAAGACCTACAAGCAGTACCAGTACAAGCTGCAGGATTGGTGCCCGGTCACCGGTAGGGGTTGGTGCCGCAGCGGCCGGGGCCTGTACCTTTACAAAAACGTAGGTACTAAAATGGTCGGTCTCAAAGGTCAGCTTTCCGTCTGAAATCTTAGAGGTACACAAAACCAGCTTTTCTCCATCCACACGATACACGAGTATGTCTTCATTTGCAGACAACTGGAAAGGAACTGCAATCGTAACCTCAACCTTATCTGCCAGCTGATGTAACTCTGTTGTACCATCCAACAGATTCAACTCGTAAACCACCAATTCCTTGAACTCTTTTTTGATGGTATCCGAGCTCTTAATGGTATTCTTGACAAGCTCTGTTACCTTTTCTATCACCTTCTGTTCGGTGACCTTTTTGGAGTCCAGCTTGGTATTCACCGGTAAGACACCCTTACTATCCTTTAGGGATGTATTGCTGTCTGATCCACTGGTAATCACAGTTCCCGCTGAAAGTGTCGGCTTTGACTCCGGCTTGGTATCCGTTCCAGTGTCCGGTTTCGTGTCTGTTCCGGTGTCCGGCTTGGTGTCCGGCTTGGTGTCTGGAACCGCCTGCACCTTCTTTGGCACCTGATACTCTGCCGACGCAGGCTCGCCTTCTCCGTTGAAGTTCGTTACATAGAACAGATAGGTTGCACCCTCTGTCAGCTTCGCATCGATGGTGGCCTCGTATTTACCACCCGCTGCCTTGTGGGTCTCCATGGTCAGCAGGTTATTGTCCTTGTCGAAAATCTCTACCAGCACAGCAACTACATCTGCACCTGTAGTTCCGGTTACCTTTACGGTACCATCTTTCACCTCCGGTACTACAGAGGTGATATTATCTGTGGTAGCAGCTTTTACCTGAACCGGAACAAGAGTCAGACAAATTGCTACCAAGAAAACCATGATCCTAGATAATCTCGTTCTTCTCATTCTCTTCATAGTCGTTTCCTTTCTCTGATTCCAGTTTGCTATTCGTCAAATACCACATCGCAATGAACACCTTTTCCGGCTCCAAGCTTCGCACCGTTAAATCTGCCGCTTTCATCTGCATTTTCTACCGCAATGGCTTCTACATAGGTAGGAAGCAAATCTTCTAAGTTTCCTTCTTGTGGAGCTATGGCAATCACATAATCACTCATGGCCGTATGTCCGCTGTCTTCTTCTTTAAAGAACGATGCTTTGATAATCCTTTGCTCGGTTCTACCATCGCGATAATGAAGAGTCACATAGAGGGAGGTATCTGAGCTTTCGATATTTCCCGTTCCCTGTGGATGATAGTAGGTAGCATAGATGACGCCACCCATCTCCTTTCCGTCATTTGAAATGAATTCGCCGGATTGATGTCCATGGTAAATTTGTACGCGAGTCTTATCGTCTCCCGGTGTTCTGCCATATTGAAGCACAATTCCCACACGGTTGATGGTTAAGGTATTTTGCTTCTCGGTCTCATCATTCATAAGGTAGGTAAGCTGAAGCTGAACCTGGTCATAAAAGTCTGATAAAAACTCTAAGGTAAAGGTTTTATCCGCATTTTTTACTACCTTAACGGCATTTTCCGGAATACCGCCTAACACTTCCACATTGGTAAGCTCCTTAACCGGTATTCCATCAAGGCTTGTTCCGGTTAAAGGTGAGATAATTGCTTTTCCATAGCCGAAATAAAAGTCGGTCTCAGACTTTTCTCCGGACTCCTTGATGTCGTAGCTGGTGTTCGTCTCCCACGCCCATGCTTCCTTGTTGGTTTCGCTATCCGGTTTCAGGAATACTCCCGTAAAGGTAGGCCTATAGATAGCGACCTTACCGCCCATCCCCACGCCGTTTTCATTCGAGTTGAAATTGTTAACAAAATATTCCTTGGCGCTGTCATCGGACAGCTTTTCACTGCTTAAGCTTGCATTGTTACCAAATACCACTACCGACTCGCTGCCATTCAGCTGCTCTGTCACAATATTGAGAGCTCTGGTATTGTCGTTGTTGCCAGAACCAAGACACTTGTATTCCTCATTTTCCCCGCCTGCTGCGTTTCGAATATAGAATTCATTTCCAACCTTAATCACAACCTGAGCATAGGTGTTGCCGCTTGAGACATCCCCCTTCTCAATCATATATGCGGTGGTGGTTACTTTAATAGCCTCTAATTCTACCCGTTCTTCCGGGGTGTACTGCTGCGTTTCCACAAGTACCGGTTTAAAGGTTAAGGTGTACGCAGAAAGCTCATGGTTTGCTCCGGACATATCCTTTGCCACAATTTTATTCTCAGCAGGCTGAGGCAAACAGGTAATCATGTTCAGTACTTTTTCATCATTGCTACGTTTATTCTCTTCTGTATTTGCGGCAAGTCCTATGGCTTCTCCAATTCCCTGATAACGGCCCTCACCAACTGCAAACTCTCTTGCAAGATATTTGGCCCAGCCAAGCCTCAAATCATCTACTGTGGTATTCTCATTATCATCATTATTGGTGATTTCTTGATCCGAATATACCTGATTGCCGTAGGCATGATAGGCCACACCCTGCTCCTCATCTAGGCGTTTCAACCCTTCTTGAAGCATTCCCACCTTCTCGCTCTCCTGAGGGTCACCGGCTCCGCCTCCCTCCGGACCACTTGGAACCAGAACCCATCTGCCCGTTACTTCGCCTTCAAGAACCGTGTATTCAATCTCTGACCTATCAATTCCTGCCAGATCGCTTTCTTCTAAAGCAAGGACAAGCGGGTCACCGCCCTCCACTTCTTCTTCCGGTGATCTCCACCTGTATATTTGCATTCCCTCCGGGATGTTTACCTTGCTCTGCAGTCTCATTCTTGCACCCGGTTCTGCAACCAGATTGTTCCAGGAAAGTGCTCCAATGTCTGTTGGATCAGACTCCACAGGGTGGTTAACCACCTCTACACTAGCCCTCTCCTTCAGGTTAAGAGTCTGCACATGAACCCTGGCTCCTTCAATTATGACAAAGTGGTCTGGTTCAATAGTAAGGCTATCTATGGTTACCAACCCATCCGCGATTGTTACTTCTCCACTTGTAACCGAAGAGCCACTAATAGCATCTACAGTACTATCCACACCAATTACCAAATCAGGCTGTGGTTCTGTCCCTTCTGCTCTTACGACCATAGCCTCCTTCAGCGGTATTCCTGTGATAGCCATGACCATCACAAGAAATAATGCCAACAGCACTTTTGGTCTTTTCTTTCTATTACCATTACCTCCCATACAGCTTCCTCCTTCTTAGTACTTTCGAACTGTTTTATAGAAATATTTTACCACTATAAGCCAAAACAAATAGGATAGTTTTAGGATAGGAGGATACTATACTCCCTATCCTATGGTATAATTGTGACATCAACAAATGAATCAACATAACACACATTTAGGAGATTACATGGAGAAGATACGTAAAAACACAATGCTTTCTTATATCATGAAGCACAAACAGGATAGTAGACTTACTCTGCTAATAGGTATTGCTTTCCTGCTCACGGGGGCAGAGTATATCACCTGGTGGCTGTACAAGCTGGTGCCAACCTTTTCCGGCTCAGCCCCTGATTTGCTGTCCGAAGGGATAGGATATTTGTTTCAGGTTCTGGGAATCCTTCTGTTTGCCATGGCCACACGCACAAACCAGAGATGGATCGCAGGCCAATACTTTTTCCCACTTTTACTGTTCTTTGACTTGATTTTTTGTATGGCGTCCTTCCTTTCCACATCACCGGCACTGATTCTCCTATTTGGTTTTTCTATGAATCTGCTCCATGGGGTGATTGCAGGACATTACCTTACCTGTCTCTCCCTCTATGGCACTCGGCAAAACACAGGAAAAGTCTTTGGATTTGCCTATGCCTTTGGCAGCATTGGAACCTTTCTTTTGTCCTCTGTGATTGAAGGGTCCCTTGGCTCCATCTACATCTTTGTGATCTATGGATTCCTTACGATAGCTGCCATTGCCATTCACGAGAGCATCCGTTTTTCCACCTATGCACCGGACGAACCAAGACCTCTTCCTGCCGTCTCATTTACAGGCAGACAAATCCTTTTAGCAGGTATTCTTGTGGTATTATTGTCCTTTGTGAAGAATATTGGTTTCTATTTTCCCACAGAAGATATTATTACAGGGTCGGTTAACCCCATCTTAACCAGATGCTTTTACGGAGTAGGGCTTATCCTTGCAGGCATCCTCAATGATAAAAGCAGACGCTATGGTTCCGTCTGCTGTATCTGTGCCCTGGTATTTCCATTTCTTGCGCTTACCCTTGGAAATTTCCCTCTTGCAGGAAGCATCACCTGGATTCTTGGATATCTGTTCTTCGGATTTTTCTCCGTGTACCGGGTTGTTGTCTTTTCTGACATTGCCAAGTCCCAGCCCTCGGCTCTTTATCTGGCAGGATTTGGACTGTTATTCGGACGACTTGGAGATTCCACAAGCTCCATGCTGGGAATACTGCTCTCTCCCCATACCACTCTGCTGATTGCCATTTCCACAGTTTTGTTTGTGACCACAGTATTGGTATTTTTCGTGTTTTACAATGACACGTACGTCCCAGCAGTACCCCCAAAGAAGAATCAAGAAGATCTGTTTTCAGATTTTTTAGAACGGTATCAGATATCACACAGAGAGGCCGAGGTTCTTCGAATTGTGTTGGAGGGACTCTCAAATTCCGAGATTTCCGCCAAACTATTTATTTCTGAGAACACGGTAAAATTTCACATGCGCAATATTTTAAAAAAGACCGGATGTACCAAGCGCTCTGAGGTAATATCCTTGTATCAAAGCTATCAGGAAAACTGATGGAATCCCTGGATTCTATCAGTTTGTCCGGAATTGCATATTCTTCCGTTTGACAAATCCGTTACTGCGTCCACAACCTTGTTGTAGGTATGCATAGATCAATCGTAATCTTCTCTATCATTTCTCAAATCGGACAAAAAATTTCCCTTAACAAGAATAAAAACACTGGATGAAACCAGTATTCTGAAGTAAGATACTAATATCTGAAAACAAACAGACAACGATACCAATTGATAAGGAGTTTTTATGTATCAGTATTTACTATTCGACCTAGACGGCACACTCACTGACCCCAAAATCGGAATTACCTCATGCGTTCAGCATGCATTAAAAGCATTCGATATCCACGTGGATAACCTGGATGAACTGGAGCCTTTCATCGGGCCTCCATTAAAAGACAGCTTCATGGAGTTCTATGGTCTCACCCCGGACGAAGCCATACATGCCATCGATGTCTATCATGAACGATTTGATGATATCGGAGTCTACGAAAACGAAATCTACCCGGGAATCCCAGAGCTTCTTGACCACGCAAAAAAAGCCGGATGCAAAATCGCCATCGCATCCAGCAAACCAACCTATCTGGTGAAAAGAGTTCTTGAATATTTTCATATTGACCAATATTTTGATGAAGTAGTGGGAAGCGAGCCATACGGAGTGCGCGGTTCCAAGGAAGAAGTAGTGGAGGAAGCTCTCCGACGCCTTGTCCCGGAAGAATTGCTTCTGGCCTCATCAGACACCAATCGAAGAAAAGAAATGATCGCCATGATTGGTGATCGAAAATTCGATATCCAGGGAGCCATTGCCCATGGTCTCACCGGCATCGGAGTAAGCTATGGATATGCTCCGGAGGGGGAGCTGAAGGAAGCCGGAGCTGATATCATAGCAGACACAGTAGCGGAGCTGGAAAGAATGATTTTATAATACGTGCGTGGGAGGGCGGGGCGGTCCGGTGGACCGCGTCTTTCCCGCCGACCGGAGCGGAGCGTAGATCGAACCCGGTGTTCGAAGCGGCCACGGCCGCTTCTTTAACCAAAAAAGACAGGACTCAATGTCCTGTCTTTTTGGTTAAACTAGCGTGCGTGAGAGGATTCGAACCCCCGACACCTTGGTCCGTAGCCAAGTGCTCTATCCAGCTGAGCTACACACACATATTATCTAATTGTTTAAATGCCGGCGACCGGAATCGAACCGGTACGATGTCGCCACCACAGGATTTTAAGTCCTGCGCGTCTGCCAGTTCCGCCACGCCGGCACAAATGGGACCTACAGGGCTCGAACCTGTGACCCTCTGCTTGTAAGGCAGATGCTCTCCCAGCTGAGCTAAGATCCCTCGCGTTACTTGTAGTGAGTGTTAGATGGAAATTATCTGGGACGTGACAAGCTTGCTTGGCTAAGGCTCTGATAATTTCTATCTATCCGAGCGTTAGCGCGGGATGACGATGCGAAGCATCGGCATACACTCACGTTCATCATCACTACAAACGACCCAGAAGGGACTCGAACCCTCGACCTCCGCCGTGACAGGGCGGCGCTCTAACCAACTGAGCCACTAGGCCTTATCGTATAGTAATTAGGTATTTAATGGA
>JALEPP010000087.1 GCA_022767075.1 Agathobacter sp.
AATTTTGAAAAAATCACATAAACTATTTCATATGCCATGTTGGGTATCATACCATTTGTAGTTGGTGTCTGTCAAAGAAGAATAACACAGGAAACCAGTGGTTATAGGAAGGAAGGGATGGGAGAGATGGAAATACGTACAGACCTGGCTTTGGAATCCAGGGAAGGTGTGGCATCTTCTTTGGATGTAAAAAGAGATGTAATTTGTTCTTCGGTGGAAAAGCTTCAGGGCATTAAAGTGTCCACAGTGGAGATTGCCTCCGAGAAAGCACAAAAGCTTATGGGAAAACCGATGGGCACTTATGTGACCATAGAAGGAAAGCCTGTGACAGAACAGGAAGAGTCTTATGGAGAACTTTTGTCAAAGGAATTAAGTCTTGTGCTTGAAAAATTATTAACGAAATATAAGGTGTCTTCTGCCCTTGTGGTAGGTCTTGGAAATCGTATGGTGACGCCGGATGCCCTTGGGCCTCGCACCCTGGATTACCTGGACATCAACAGACATCTGGACGAGGAGTATCCCATTACGGTAAGTGCCATCGTCCCTGGTGTTATGGCACAGACGGGGATGGAGACCGCGGAAATTGTTCAGGGAATTGTGAAGGAGACAAAGCCCGAGCTTGTGGTTGTGGTGGATGCCCTAGCGGCCAGAAATGCAAAAAGACTTGGTTGTACCATTCAGCTTTCAGATACCGGGATTTGCCCCGGCAGTGGAGTGGGCAATCATAGAAATGCCATTAATAAGGAAACCTTGGGTGTTCATGTGATATCCATTGGTGTACCGACCGTCATTGACGCAAGAACCATTGTATCGGATGCGGTGGGGGATTTTCATGGAAAACATGAGGAAAGGTATGAGGAGCTTTCCAGATGGTTTGTGACTCCAAAGGATATTGATGAATCCATTCAGCTTTTAAGTCGTATTTTGGCGGACGGAATTAACCATGCTTTTTCCGGGAATAAGACCTCTTAGTCCATCATAGGATGGATATCAGAGGTGAAAAATTGAATAAGAAGCGTCTATTGATATATGGAAGTATTTTTCTTTTACTGTTTTCTAAGCTTCCCGGCTCTTCCTATGGAACGAAGCTTGCGGATTGTTTCTTACCGGAACAATCTGTCATTCCTTCTTTTTCCTTAGGCCAGCTTTTTCTTACCTATCCTATGGGGACCGGACGTATGGATGAGGAAGATTATGGGGCGATGATGGAAGCAGAGAATGCCATGGCATATGAAGCAAAAAGGGAAAATCAATGTCAGGCAGATGTGAACCAGATGATGGAAGAAAACCAGCTGGTGCAAGAACAACAGGTTGCAAAAGAAAATCAAATTGCAAAAGAAAACCAGATTGCAAAAGAAAATCAGGAGGCACAAACAAATCAGAGTCCGACAGCAGATTTGGGTAACGCATCACAGGGAGACAACAATCAGGGAATGGGAGAACAGGGGATGACTCCCGGAGATGGTTCTATGGTGCAGAAGGTTTCCTATGACAGAAACAAGCTTATGGACTTTGATTATTTGCGACAGACATTTTATCAGATTGACAGCAGTACTACCATAACCGGGTCAGAATTAAATGCCAACGAGCTGCTTGCTACAGATGTGTCAATTGATAAGAATGCACCCGGACCCCACATTCTGATCTATCACACCCATTCTCAGGAGGGATATGCAGATTCGGATTTATCGGACCCAAACCAAAGAGTGGTTGGGGTGGGAGAGTATTTGACCCAGCTTTTGACTGCGAAGGGATATTCCGTTTTGCATCATACCGGAGAGTATGATGTGGGTGACAGGGATCATGCCTATTCCAATGCAGCACCTGCATTGGCGCAGATTCTGGCTGAGAATCCTCAGATACAGTTGGTAATTGATTTACATAGAGATGGTGTGCCGGAAACAACCAGACTTGTGACAGAGCAGGACGGAAAAACCATGGCGAAGGTTATGTTTTTTAATGGCTTATGCAAAGTGGTAAAAGGAAATTCCGTGTATACCATGGATAATCCGTATCTTCGGGAACAGCTGGCCCTTTCTTTTCAGATGCAACTGTGCGGGGCAGAGTATTATCCGGATTTCAATAGAAGGATTTATCTAAAAGGATATCAGTATAATATGCAGTACTGTAAGAAGTCGATGCTTATCGAAGTAGGAGCACAGACTAACACCCTGCAGGAGGCAATGAATGCTATGGAACCCCTTGCAAATATCATTGACAAGGTTGTGTCTCAGAAATTATAATGAACTGTAAAACTTTTAGAGAACTGAGGATAATATGGATCAGAGTAAAATTCGAAATTTTTGTATTATTGCACATATTGATCACGGCAAGTCTACACTTGCAGATCGTATCATTGAAAAGACCGGAACCTTAACCAGTCGCGAGATGCAGGCGCAGGTTTTGGACAACATGGACCTTGAGAGAGAACGAGGAATTACCATCAAATCTCAGGCTGTTCGTATCATTTATCAGGCAAAGGATGGAGAGGAGTACATCTTTAACTTAATTGATACTCCGGGACATGTGGACTTTAATTATGAGGTGTCCAGAAGTCTGGCTGCCTGTGATGGAGCCATTCTTGTAGCAGATGCAGCTCAGGGTGTTGAGGCGCAGACCTTGGCCAACGTTTATCTTGCTCTGGATCATGACCTTGATGTAATGCCTGTTATCAACAAGATTGACCTTCCTAGCGCCAGACCGGATGAGATTGCCCAGGAGATTGAGGATGTTATCGGGATTGAAGCCATGGATGCACCAAGAATCTCCGCTAAGACCGGCCTTAATATTGAGGATGTGTTAGAGCAGATTGTTCACAAGATACCAGCCCCTACAGGAGATCCGAAGGCACCTTTTCAGGCATTGATTTTTGATGCTGTTTATGATTCTTACAAGGGTGTTATCGTATTCGTGCGTGTCATGGAGGGTACCGTGAAGGTTGGCGACATGATTCGGATGATGGCCACCGGCGCTGAGGACAGCGTGGTGGAGGTTGGATATTTTGGAGCGGGACAGTTTATTCCATGTGACGAGCTTTCGGCAGGAATGGTTGGTTACATCTGTGCCAGCATCAAAAATGTAAGAGATACGCAGATTGGTGACACGGTGACCATCGTGGATCGCCCATGCGCAGAAGCTCTTCCGGGCTACAAGAAGGTGAATCCTATGGTGTATTGTGGACTCTATCCGGCGGATTCCGCAAAATATCCGGATCTTCGAGAAGCATTAGAAAAATTACAGATTAACGATGCTTCCTTACAGTTTGAGCCGGAGACCTCTCTTGCTCTTGGATATGGATTCCGTTGTGGTTTCTTAGGACTTCTTCATCTTGAGATTATTCAAGAGAGACTGGAAAGAGAGTTTAATCTGGATTTGGTTACCACTGCACCGGGGGTTATCTACAAGGTTCACAAGACAAACGGTGAGGTGATTGATTTGACCAATCCTTCGAACCTGCCTGACCCCTCTGAAATCGAATACATGGAAGAGCCATTTGTCTCTGCTGAGATCATGGTTACCAGCGATTATGTTGGAGCCATTATGACTCTTTGCCAGGAGAGACGTGGTATCTATAAGAGCATGGATTATATCGAAGCGACCCGTGCTCTGATAAAATATGATTTACCTTTGAATGAGATTATCTACGATTTCTTCGATGCCTTGAAATCAAGATCAAGAGGATATGCTTCTTTTGATTATGAGCTTAAGGGCTATGTGAGATCAGAGCTTGTGAAGTTAGATATCCTGATTAATAAAGAACAGGTTGATGCATTGTCATTTATTGTATTTAAGGATAGTGCCTACGACAGAGGACGCAGAATGTGCGAACGCTTAAAGGGAGAGATTCCAAGACACCTTTTTGAGATTCCGATTCAGGCGGCTGTGGGTGGCAAGGTTATTGCAAGAGAGACGGTTAAGGCGATGCGCAAAGACGTCCTTGCGAAATGTTATGGTGGCGATATCTCTCGTAAGCGTAAGCTTCTGGAAAAACAAAAGGAAGGAAAGAAGCGTATGCGTCAGGTTGGAAACGTAGAGATTCCGCAGGAAGCATTCATGAGTGTATTAAAGCTGGATGAGGATTGATGAATTTCATGAAAGATAACTTGGAAATATATGTGCATATTCCATTTTGCGTCAGAAAATGTAAATATTGTGATTTCCTGTCTTTCCCTGCCGGCGATAAAGAACAAAGACAGTATGTGCAGGCTCTTTTGCAGGAGATTCGATATTACGGCCCTATGATGAGAGACAGAAGAGTGTCTACCATCTATTTTGGTGGGGGAACCCCCAGCTGGCTGGATGCAAAGCTTTTGATATTAATTTTAGAAGAAATTAAAAAGCAATTTACGGTCAACACTGACGCGGAGATTTCCATGGAGTGCAATCCCGGCACCATTACCGAGGACAATATGCGTGGGTATCATCTTGCGGGAATTAATCGACTGTCTATCGGTCTTCAGTCTACAGACGATGAGGAACTGAAGCTGCTGGGACGTATTCACACCTATCAGCAATTTCTCAAGACTTATGAGCTGGCAAGAAACGCCGGTTTTACCAACATCAATGTGGATCTTATGAGTGGGCTTCCTTACCAGACGACAGAGCGTTACATGAAATCGCTGTCGAGAGTGATTCGATTGAAGCCGGAGCATATTTCTGCCTATTCTCTTATTATAGAGAAGGGAACGCCTTTCTATGACACATACAAATTTGATGTAGTGAAGCAACAAGCAGGAATGGAGACAGAGATGCTTCCAAATGAGGATGAAGTGTACCGTATCTGTCAGTTGACAAGGGAGATGCTTGAGGCGGCTGGATATGAAAGGTATGAAATCTCAAACTATGCAAGAAAAGGTCATGTATGTCGTCACAACATGGGATACTGGGAAAGAGAGAATTATCTGGGACTTGGACTTGGCGCAGCCTCCTTACTGGATGAGGTGCGCTATCAAAATGTGACGGATTTCTATACCTATATCGAAAATGCAGAGCATATTAGCACCAAGGAGCTTTCCAATGTACTTGGAACTTCCTTGCACGAGAGTGGAGAACTTTTAAGCAAACAGGCTGCTATGGAAGAGTTTATGTTTCTTGGACTTAGAAAGACCTCCGGTATCAGCAGGGTGGAATTTGAGAGATGCTTTGGCGTGAGTCTGGAATCTGTATACCGGGAGCCATTGGAAGAATTAAAAGAGGAAGGTCTTATTACGGTAGGGCAGGGAAGAGTTGCATTGACCAGAGAGGGTCTTGACGTTTCCAATTATGCCATGGCAAAGTTTCTGTTGGAATAATACAAAAGAAAGTGAAGATACTTATATAGAAGCGAGGAAATCTCCTGGGAAATCCGGGAGATTTTCTTTTTTCTAAAATATATATAAAATCCAAAAACCACTGTTGACAAAGCGGTGGGGCGGTGTTACATTATGTACAGAAAAGATATTAGCACTCCAATCAAATGAGTGCTAACAAACCTTTTACAACACAGATGGTGATTGCAATGGATAATTTCGAACGTACAGAAACGGAAGCCATGGAGCTTGATGAAAGAAAAGTTAAGATTTTAGATGCTGTGATTCGTAACTACCTTGCCACAGGTGAGCCGGTTGGATCCAGAACCATTTCTAAGTACACGGATCTGAATCTGAGTTCCGCTACCATTCGAAATGAGATGGCTGATTTGGAGGAACTGGGTTACATTGTGCAACCTCATACATCAGCAGGGCGCATTCCTAGTGATAAAGGATATCGCTTCTATGTGGACCACCTGATTCAGGAAAAAGACAAAGAAGTATCGGATATGAAGGAGTTCGTCATTGAGAAGACACAGCGTATGGAGCAGGTGCTTCAGCAGATGGCTAAGATGCTTGCAACCAACACCAATTACGCTACGATGATTACTTCACCATCCTACCATACCAATAAGGTAAAGTTCATTCAGCTTTCCAATGTGGATGATACTCAGCTCCTTGCAGTTATCGTTATGAATAACAACCTGGTAAAGAATCGTATGATTCCAATCAAGGAACCAATTGACAATGAAACCTTGTTGAAGCTGAACCTTTTGTTGAACTCAGGACTGAATGGATTATCCATTCAGGAAATCAACCTTGGAGTAATCAGTAAGCTCAAAGAACAAGCGGGAGCTCATGGTGATATTGTAAGTGAGGTCTTTGATGAGCTGGCAGAGGTGATTGGACAGGAAGATGACATGGAAATCTACACAAGTGGAGCTACCAACATCTTAAAATATCCAGAGCTTACAGATGCCAATAATGCCGCAACACTTCTCACAGCCTTTGAGGAAAAAGAACAGCTGAGAGAATTGGTGGCAGATAGCTTAAATGAAGAATCCGAGTCTGGCATTCAGGTATACATCGGAAATGAAAGTCCAATCCAGACTATGAAGGATTGCAGTGTTGTTACCGCAACCTATGAGCTTGGGGAAGGAGTCAAGGGTACCATTGGTATCATTGGTCCAAAACGTATGGATTATGAAAATGTTATGAATAATCTTAAGAACCTCAAAAATCAGCTGGATGGAATTTTTGATCATAAGAATAAGAAAGAATAGCGCCATGGCGCAAATCTAGAAAGGTGGTATATCGTGGCAGATAATATGCAGAATGATAATTCAGTAGAAGATACTGTAGATAGCCCGGTAGAAGAAAGCACTCAGACAGTTGATGAGACTGTTGAAACGGAAGAAACAGTAGAAGCTACAAAAAATGTTGATGACAATGAAGGCGATGACACGAAAGAAACTGACGTCACCAAAGAGGATGAGGCTTCGGACAAAGAGTCTCAGGAGAAAAAGCTCTTCCACAAGAAAAAGAAAGACAAGAAGGATGAACAGATTGAAGAACTGAATGATCGCCTGAAAAGACAGATGGCGGAGTTCGAGAACTTTAGAAAACGTTCTGAGAAAGAAAAAACTCAGATGTTTGATATGGGAGCACGCTCAATTATCGAGAAAATGCTTCCGGTAGTTGATAACTTTGAAAGAGGATTGGCAGCAGTTCCGGAAGAGAACAGAGAAGATGGATTTGTCCAGGGTATGGATAAAATCTACAAGCAGCTTATGACAGAACTGGATGCCATCGGCGTAAAGGCAATTGAATCAGTAGGGCAGGAATTCAACCCGGATTTTCATAATGCAGTAATGCAGGTAGAGGACGATTCCCTGGAATCCGGAATGATTGCTCAGGAATTGCAAAAAGGTTATACCTACAAGGATACCGTAGTAAGACATAGCATGGTATCAGTAGTACAATAATAGATTTGATTTAAGGAGGACACCACAATGGGAAAAATCATTGGTATTGACTTAGGAACAACAAACAGCTGCGTAGCAGTTATGGAAGGTGGAAAACCTACCGTTATCGCAAACCAGGAGGGCGCAAGAACAACACCTTCTGTAGTAGCTTTCACAAAGACAGGAGAGAGACTTGTTGGTGAACCGGCAAAACGTCAGGCTGTTACTAACGCTGAGAAGACAATCTCTTCTATCAAGAGACACATGGGATCTGATTACAAGGTTTCCATTGATGACAAACAGTACAGCCCACAGCAGATTTCTGCAATGGTTCTTCAGAAATTAAAGGCAGATGCAGAAGGATATCTTGGAGAGAAGGTTTCAGAGGCAGTTATCACTGTTCCTGCATACTTCAATGATGCTCAGCGTCAGGCAACCAAGGATGCCGGTAAGATTGCAGGACTTGATGTAAAACGTATTATCAACGAGCCAACCGCAGCAGCACTTGCTTACGGTCTTGACAACGAAAAAGAGCAGAAAATCATGGTATACGACCTTGGTGGTGGTACATTCGATGTTTCCATTATTGAGATTGGTGATGGAGTAATCGAAGTATTATCTACAAACGGAGATACAAACCTCGGTGGAGATGACTTCGACAACAAGATTACCCAGTGGATGATTGATGAGTTCAAGAAGGCAGAGGGTGTTGACCTTTCTACTGATAAGATGGCTCTTCAGAGATTAAAAGAAGCTGCTGAGAAAGCGAAAAAGGAGCTTTCTTCGGCTACCACTACCAACATCAACCTTCCATTTATCACAGCTACTGCTGAGGGACCAAAACACTTTGATGTAAACCTTACAAGAGCTAAATTTGATGAGCTTACTCATGATTTAGTAGAGAGAACTGCAATTCCGGTTCAGAATGCTATGAAAGATGCCGGACTTACCAATGCTGATCTTGGTCAGGTACTTTTGGTTGGTGGTTCGACTCGTATCCCTGCCGTACAGGATAAAGTAAGACAGTTAACAGGAAAAGAGCCAAGCAAATCATTGAACCCAGATGAGTGTGTAGCACTTGGTGCTTCCATCCAGGGTGGTAAGCTTGCGGGAGATGCCGGTGCTGGTGAAATCCTTCTTCTTGATGTAACTCCACTTTCACTTTCTATTGAAACCATGGGTGGTGTAGCTACAAGATTAATCGAGCGTAACACTACAATTCCTACAAAGAAGAGCCAGATCTTCTCTACCGCAGCTGATAATCAGACAGCAGTGGACATCAACGTAGTACAGGGTGAGAGACAGTTTGCAAGAGATAATAAATCACTTGGTCAGTTCCGTCTTGATGGAATTCCTCCAGCACGTCGTGGTGTTCCACAGATTGAAGTTACCTTTGATATTGATGCCAACGGTATTGTAAATGTATCTGCAAAAGATCTTGGAACAGGAAAAGAGCAGCATATTACAATTACTTCCGGTTCTAACATGTCAGATGATGAAATCGAGAAGGCAGTAAAAGAGGCAGCTGAGTATGAAGCTCAGGACAAGAAGAGAAAAGAAGCTATCGACGCCAGAAACGATGCTGATTCATTTGTATTCCAGACTCAGCAGGCATTGGATCAGGTTGGAGAGCAGATTGATGCAGCTGATAAAGCAGCAGTTGAGAGTGACATCGCAGCTGTTAAGGCTATCTTAGATGCACATCCGGAAGCAGATCAGATGAGCGATTCCGATATCGCTGATTTGAAGGCGGCTCAGGAGAAACTTACTGAGAGCGCTCAGAAGGTATTCGCTAAGATGTATGAGCAGGCTCAGGCAACTCAGGGAGCAGCCGGCCCGGATATGGGAGCAGGAGCAGGCCCTGATATGAACGCAGGTGGAGCAGCTCCACAGGATGACGTCATCGACGCTGACTTCAAAGAGGTATAATTATAAAGCTATCTGCATTTCACACATGGGAGTGCAGATAGCTATTTGTGTAAAAGAAGCTACACAGTAGCGATAAGAACGATATGCCGTGGGTTTTTACGAATGAGATGACATGGTAATTTGATTAGATATAAGGAATATGTTATGGCAGATAAAAGAGATTACTACGAGGTATTAGGAGTTCCAAAAGGAGCTGACGATGCCGCAATAAAAAAAGCATTCCGTGCAGTTGCTAAAAAATATCATCCGGATATGCATCCTGGTGATAAAGAATGTGAAGAAAAGTTCAAAGAAGCTCAGGAAGCGTATGCAGTCTTATCAGACCCTGAAAAACGTCGTCAGTATGATCAATTTGGTCATGCTGCATTTGATGGTGCAGGGGGCGCAGGCGGATTCGATTTCTCCGGCATGGATTTTAGTGACATTTTTGGAGATATCTTTGGTGATTTCTTCGGTGGCGGAAGCTCACGCAACAATAATGGACCGAGAAGAGGCGCAGATGTTCGCCTTCGTGTGAATATTTCCTTTGAAGAAGCAGTTTTTGGCTGTGAGAAGGAAATTGAGTTTAATTATAAAGAGACCTGTGAAGATTGTCATGGTTCCGGGGCAAAGCCGGGAACATCTCCTGAGACTTGTACCCAGTGTCATGGAACAGGCCGCATTACTGTTACCAGACAGACCTTGTTTGGTGTGAGTCAGTCTATGCAGAGTTGTCCATCATGCCAGGGTTCAGGAAAGATTATCAAAGAGAAATGTACAAAATGTCATGGTACCGGATACGTCAACAAGAAAACCAAAAAGACCATCTC
>JALEPP010000099.1 GCA_022767075.1 Agathobacter sp.
TCAGTTTTTCCTCCAACTGTCATGTTGTATCTCTTAGCAGCATCTGAGATGTTTGCGTAGATGGTCTCCATGATTCCTTTGAGTTTTCCATCAACCTCTTCGAAGCTCCATGAAAGTCTCTCTGAGTTCTGGCTCATCTCAAGTGCTGATGTTGCAACACCACCTGCATTTGCAGCTTTACCACCTACGAAGAGAACACCATTCTCCTGCAAGTACTTGGTAGCCTCAAGAGTGGTAGGCATGTTAGCTCCCTCTGTTACAGAGATTACACCGTTAGCTACAAGCATCTTAGCATCCTCAAGATCCAACTCGTTCTGTGTTGCACATGGAAGAGCAAGGTCTACCTTGTACTGCCATACACCGTGCTCACCATTCTCTTTTGCATGGTATTCAGCAGAAGGTCTGGCAGCAGCGTACTCGGTAAGGCGTGCACGTTTTACTTCCTTCACTTCTTTCAAAAGCTCAACATCAATTCCTTCCGGATCGTAAATCCATCCTGTAGAATCTGAGCAGGTTACAACCTTTGCTCCAAGCTGATGTGCTTTCTCGATAGCATAGATAGCAACGTTTCCTGAACCGGAAACTGCAGCTGTCTTTCCGGCAATATCAACTCCGTTGTCTTTTAATAATGCATTGGTAAGGTATAAAAGACCATATCCTGTTGCCTGTGTACGAGCAAGTGATCCGCCGTAGGTAAGTCCTTTTCCGGTAAGAACTCCCTCGAAGGATCCGCGGATTCTCTTGTACTGTCCGAACATATATCCAATCTCACGAGCACCTGTTCCGATATCTCCGGCAGGAACATCTACATCAGCTCCGATGTATTTGCTAAGCTCTGTCATGAAGCTCTGGCAGAATGCCATAATCTCTCTGTCTGATTTTCCCTTAGGATCGAAATCAGATCCACCTTTACCACCACCGATTGGAAGTGTTGTAAGTGAGTTCTTGAAAATCTGCTCAAATCCTAAGAATTTGATAATTCCTAAGTTAACAGATGGATGTAATCTTAATCCTCCCTTGTATGGTCCGATTGCATTATTGAACTGTACACGGTAACCGCGGTTAACCTGAACATTTCCATTATCATCAACCCAAGGGACACGGAACATAATCTGTCTGTCCGGCTCTGTGATTCTCTCTAGGATTGCTTCTTTTCTGTATAATTCTTCATTTGCGTCAATTACCGGGCGTAATGACTCTAATACTTCTGTTGCGGCCTGCAAAAATTCAGGCTCTGAAGCGTTTTTCTTTTTCAGTGACTCAAGTACTTCATCTACGTAACCCATTTTTTATCTCCTTTTCTTTTACTTACTTTTTAAACTGTTCTCATTGTATATGAAAATGAAAGTTCACACAAGAAAATTTTCATAACTTTTTAATACCAATAAGATATACCCCATATTTTACTAGGTTATAGTACTTCTAATTGACATAACATACTCTTTTTTGCAAGTTAATACTTTTAATCTTGCATTTTATGCCTTTCCATTTCAAAAACAGCCTCTTATAAGCCCATTTGTTCACCGTTCCTACCTGTTTGCAAGATTCCAATCTCCTAACCTGCGAATCAGACTTGACACAGGAAAGTTTTCAAACTATAGTTAGAGAGAATTTTATAAAACAATTTGCTAGGGGTGCCCTCGGGCTGAGAGATGTATATCGACCCTTATTACTTGATCCGGTTCGTACCGGCGTAAGGAAGCTGTCATCAATCGTTTCTCCTGGCAAAGAGATACCAAGGAGGTTTTTTTATGTCATTTTTTGCAACTGCCATGGACGATGGTACTTACGCACTTACCGGAGCAGGCTTTACCGCTCTGGTTCTGTTACTTGTTGTTTTTTTATTAGTAGGTTGCGCCGTATTTGGACAAGGTAAAAAGTTCAGCGCAAAGCAGCTTGCATTTTCAGCAATGGCCCTTGCCCTTGCCACTGTAACATCCCTGATTAAGATCATTGACATGCCAATGGGCGGTTCTGTCACTCTTCTTAGCATGCTCTTTGTGGTTCTTATCGGAAACTGGTTTGGACTGGGCGCCGGTCTTACCGCAGCATTTGCCTATGGTATCCTTCAGCTCATCATTGGGCCATACATTATCAGCTTCCCGCAGATGCTTGTAGACTATTTCTTTGCATTTGGAGCACTGGGACTTGCCGGTTTCTTCCGCAACCAAAAATATGGTCTTATCAAGGGCTACATCGCCGGTGTTCTTGGACGCTACTTCTTTGCAACACTTTCCGGCGTCATCTTCTTTGGTATGTGGACCCCAGCTGAATTTCCAAATCCACTGGTATACTCCCTCGCCTACAACGGAGCCTACCTTGGACTTGAGGCACTCATCACCTTAATCCTCATTGCACTCCCTCCTGTTGCCAAAGCGCTTGCACACGTAAAGACTCTGGCCCAGGAATCGCGCTAACCACACCCCCACTCAGACCAATGCCCCCATCTCGGGGGCTTTTTTTATGATTGCTTTGGAGGACTCTTCGTATCTCGAAAAGCCTGAGGGGGGTAGGGACTGGTTTTGTATGTGCCAGTTACTCGACCGCAAGAATTTGCGGGGGTGAGCTCAGACTTCCTCGACAATTCCAGTTCGCCAAAGTTTGGACATTCTGCAAAAGCAGTGCGCCAAAAGAAAGGGCACGATTTGTGACGAGTCGTTGTTCCTCTCGGAGGCGTCCTGAACGATACATCGGGGCAGTTTCGTTTGCGGCTCGAAGAACGACAAACAAAACTGCCCCGAAATAAAGTTCGTGAAGGCGCCTCCTTAGAGGAACAGGCGAGGAGCACCTAGTGCCTTTCTTTGGTGCACTGTTTTTGCAGAAGGTTCAAACCGTTGGCGGACTGGAAATAGCAGTCTGAGCTCAACCCCCTGCAAATACTAAGCGGCCTCGGAAAAGCACATACAAAACCAGTCCCTACCCCCCTCAGGCTTTTCGGAATACGAAGAGTCTCTCAAATGAGCCTCTACAGAAAAAGCCCCCGAGATGGGGGCATTGGTCTGAGTGGGGGTGTGGTTAAGCGCAGATTTCGTCCGAGTCTAAAAGGATGGTGAAAGGGCCATCGTTAAGGAGGGAGATTTTCATGTCCGCTCCAAAGATGCCTCTCTGGACG
>JALEPP010000108.1 GCA_022767075.1 Agathobacter sp.
CCATGGTACCTGTTTGCGATGATTGTGTGGTATCTTGCAATTCCGCTGATTAAAAAATGTAAGCCAGTTCCATTTTTGATTACAACGGTGGTATTGGCACTTTTGGCCGGATTCTTTAAAAATATAGGGGATTTTTTGTGCTTATCAAGAATTCTGGTGTTTGGGCCATTTTTCTATTTGGGATATTTTATGAATCAGGAAACCTTGGAAAAAGTATTGCAGCCAAAATTCCGAAAATATGTGGTCCCGGCGGCTATTGTAATTTCACTTTCCGTTCTGGCATTTGGACATATGCTAAGAGATTCTTTGGAAATGGTGTATGAGAATATTTCTTATTATGAGCTTAATTACCTATGGAAGGGTCCAATCGTTCGTTTGAGTTTGATGGTATCGGCATTTGTGATTTCATGGGCAATTATGCTTTATATACCCCAAAATAAGACTTGCTTATCAGAAATCGGACAAAACACCATGCCAATCTACATACTTCATCGTATTCTTAGAGATGTGATTATGTTTGCAGGAGCATATGATTACTTGAGCAATTGGGGATTTGTATCCCTGTTTGTGCTGATTTGGCTGACAGTAGTAATCGTAAATCTCCTTGTGAGCCCACCGGTGATTAAAGCGGTAAACAGGGTGTTAAAGCTAAAATTAGTGAAACAGGGTTCCTAAGCGATTATTAAGAACGATAAAAGCCAAGGAAGAGCCTTTTATGAAGCGGAAGGTGTTCATAAAGGCAATCTTCCTTGGTTTTTATTATGGGAATATTCATGGGTATAACTTGAAAATATTGAATTTTTGAGCTACACTTGGACTAAGAGAAGATATTTGAAGCGCAAGAAATAGAACAAGTGCAGACAATAGCGTGATAGGAAAGGAGGATACACATGATTGGTGGAATCGGAAACTACAATCCATATTCAGGCTATGTAAGTGGATATTCTTACAATGCGGGTAGATCAAATGCAGATACCATGATTGCAGATACAGCTGGTGGCAGTGTCGTGAAGGATGGCACCATGGGTGATGATGCCGTAAAGAACGACGTCATCCATAAGGGTGTCAAGGGAAATGATGATACCCAGGTGAAGCCAGGCAGAAAATCCTCCCCAGCAGAATGTGAGACCTGTAAATCCCGTAAGTATCAGGACGGGTCTAACGAAAATGTATCCTTCAAGGCTCCAACCCACATTTCTCCAAATGCGGCAACAGGAGCGGTGCGAGCACATGAAGGTGAGCATGTTGCCAATGCATATTCGAAGGCGGCTAAAGATAACGGAAAAGTCATTCGGGCATCTGTATCCATCCATACAGCGGTATGTCCAGAGTGTGGAACCACCTATGTATCCGGCGGGACCACAAACACGATAATAAAATATCAGAATGAGGAGAACCCTTATACGAAAAATCAGAAGAGCGCAGATGGGGCTGCTTTTATTGGAAATATAATTAATGCTGCAATGTAATGTATAACTTAACAGGAGCGTTGGAAATGTACGGTTAACAAAAGAGGCTTACCTCTTTTGCTGGCCGTATTTTTACAACTATTTCTTTTATATGTTAGAGGGAGATAATAGGTGGACCAATGGTAGTAGAAAATGGAAATTGGATCATGCAGGGAGTAGAACAGAATGATTCCAAATGCATTCACACAGTGGAAGAAGCAACCACATATATTGAGAAAGTGGGCTTTCTGCCACTCTTTAAGAACGAGATAACGGGTTTTTCTTTGGAAGAATTTACGGTGCCGGAATACTGGTGGAGTGATGATCCGGAGAAGGATCCATGGAAATGGAGAGAGGTTATCGCGAAGCGGGGAGAAATTGCTTATGGCAAGTTTTTTGGAAAGAAAGTAGGGTTTATCTCTAAGAAATGGCTTCCGGTATTTGCCAACTACCGCAGGGATGGGTATGACTTTGATGCGCTCTATGAGGATGGCAAGGCTCCCTATAAACAGAAGCTGATTATGGACCATTTCATGGAGGACAAGTCGGAAGCTGAGATTTTATCCAATGAGCTTAAGCAAATGGCTGGCTTTGGAAAAGGTGGAGAGAAGGGCTTTGATGGTGTCATTACAGCACTTATGATGCAGCTTTACCTATGCAATAGTAACTTTTGCAAACGAAGGAATAAAAAGGGGGAAGAGTATGGATGGAATGTAGCCGTCTATACAACACCGGAGCATTTGTGGGGATATGACACTGTGACAGCAGATTACAAAGAAAACCCAAAGGATTCCCTGGAAAAGTTGGTAGCTCATATGAAGGTGCTGTTTCCTGAGGCAACGGACAAGGAAATTCGGAAGGTTATAAAGTAGACCGAAATTATTGGGTGAATGGCATGATATATTCGTACGGGGAAAAAGAGACTTCCTATTTGAAAAGGAAAGATAAAAAGCTGGCAGAGGTGATGGATCGAGTGGGCCACATTGAAAGAGAAATGGAGACGGACCTTTTCTCTGCCGTGGTTCATAATATTGTTGGTCAGCAAATCTCAATGGCGGCCCAGGAAACGATCTGGAAGAGAATTCTTGACAGGATTCCTGAAGTAAATGCAGATGCCATCCTCTCTCTTTCCAGAGAAGATTTGAAGTCCATGGGAGTGAGCTTTCGCAAAGCGGATTATATTTTGGACTTTGCCGGTAAGGTCCAAGGTGGGAAGTTTGATATGGATGCATTATATGAGATGGAAGATGAGGATGTAATCAAAGCTCTGACCTCTCTAAAAGGAATTGGTGTCTGGACAGCTGAGATGATTATGATTTTTTGCCTGGGCAGAACCGATGTTGTAAGCTATGGAGACCTTGGGATTCAAAGAGGAATGCGTATGCTTTATAGACATAGAGTTATCGATAAGGATAAGTTTAGAAAATACGCTAAGAGATATTCGCCTTATGGTACGGTGGCGAGTTTATATCTATGGGCAATATCTGGTGGAGTGATTCCGGAGCTGACGGATCCTTCTGTGAAAAAGAAGTAGATGTCAACAAGAAGTAAATTGACCACTGCAATGGGAGTGTAATATAATTGACGGGAGCCATAAGGTCGTTGACATCATTGACATTTTACGGAGAATAAGAATGAAAACCATCGATGAAGATATCAAACAGGGAACGTTTCGCAACGTCTACCTTTTATATGGGGAGGAAGCTTACCTGTTAAAACAATATAAAGACAAGCTTGTGAAGGCCATGGTAGCGGAGAATGACAATATGAACTTTGCCACCTTTACCGGGAAGGATGTATCTGTAAAAGAGATAATCGACCTTTCCGAAACCTTGCCCTTCTTTGCAGAGCGCAGAGTGATTCTGATTGAGGATAGTGGGTTTTTCAAGAATGCTCAGGAGGAGCTTGCCACTTACATGGGGGAAATCCC
>JALEPP010000131.1 GCA_022767075.1 Agathobacter sp.
CTTTTCGTTTTCTATTTTTTAGCTCATTCACCGAGACAATGAAACTCCAACATTATTCATAAACACAAGTTAACGAGTTTCGATATATGATTGATTATTTGCTGATATTCGACCACTCCTTTCTTCCTGCCTTTTTGGAGAAGGATATTCCCTCTCAAAAGAAGGACTTTGCATGAGAATTGTTACCCCCTGTAGCATAGATGGCTTGTATTCCACAAGCAGCTGATTACGTTTTCTTTTCATAGTTTCCTTATGGTGAAATGATTGCGTGGTATAATGGATTTCACCAGCTCCTGATAAAATTCCCAATCCTGGGAGGCAAGATAAAACGGATCCTCCAAAAAAGGAATTTGACGTACATGGAATGGAAGCTGGTCTGAGGGTTTACATATGCTCTTTTTAGTACCCAAGGCTTCCAAACATATGGTTTTTTCCGGTTCCCAATTATGTTTGTATTTTTGAAAAAAATTATGATAGTAGACCAATTTCCATGGTGTGCAGTGTCCAACGATAAAGTAGTAGTCTGCCTTGACGTATTCCCGAAACGAGAGTGGTGATAAGGTGCCAAAATCCAAGACAAAAAAGTCGTAAGAAAGTCCTAGTAGTTCCCAGAGCTTGTCCAAGGTGACCTGTGGATAAAAGTGAATTCCCTTATGGGAGAAATTGGTTTTTCCGGGTTGAAGTGCGGATTTTCCGCTGATTGCTGAGATCTCGCCTGTGGCATTCACTTCCAGATAGGCTACTTGTCTTTGCTCCATGTTGCATAAATAATTGGATAAAGCCAGACAGAAATACGTTACTCCGACGTTACGCTGGGTTCCGCAAACACTTAGTATCATGTACGCGACTCCTTTTTTGAGAAGATTTTTTTGCACAAGGCATCGAAGAATGGAAGATGAGAATCCTCCGGATAGAACGGGGATGATATCCAAGGAACAAAGAATACTGGCAAACGTGTCTTTTTATACAGTGTTTTGACAATAGAATTTTTGCTTCCCTGGTTTATAAGCAGCACAGGTTTGACCCCTTTATTGGATTTTATTTGCGAAAATGAAAGAAGGCTTTCTGCCTTTGAGAGGACATGATTCATACGCCAGGCAGCATTACTTCCCATTAGGATGATAGAATCTATATTCTTCAAATCCTGAAGGTTATAGATTGATCCAAAATCGTAAATGTAAAAGTCTGCATCTGGGATTGAAAGATCAATGCCGGTTCCGTACTTTGGAAATCCAATGAAGTGCTTATAGCAAATTGCTCCATCCTTTGATTTACATCCGGGATACACCTCCGAAAGCTGTAAAAGTGTCCTGGAATTATTTTCTTCCAGATAGATGCTTTGATAACCCTTTTTTTTCAGGTATGAAGTCAAAGCAATAGCAAAATGCGTAGTCCCACATCCGGGAAAAGACCCAAGAACTGCGATACGATGTGCGGTTGAGAGATGCGTTTCACCCGAATCAATGATTTGAAAAAGTTGTTCCTTTAGCTCTGCTACGTTTGGTATGCGCAGAGAGACATCGGGATGTGTTGCTTTTGCAAGTATATTGCGGGTAATAGGGGAAAGAGGTGTTTCCAGATATTTTTCCATAAATTGGAAAAGCCTTCCGAGGCAATAGACATCTGAGGTAACAGTTGGTACATGACCCTGCAGTACTTCAGGTGCTGAAAACTCTTGATTTCCCTGGTGATAGTTTTTTCCAGAATTGGTAGGGTTCCATATGCCACCAAAGTCTATGATTTTTAAATGAAAATCACATACTATAATATGCTCAGGTTTCAAATCCTGATACAGAATTGGAAACTGTGAAAAACTATGTAGGTATGTGAAAATTTCACACAGCTCCTGACAAAATGAAAAAAACAATTCTCTGGAAATAAACTGTTGAAGAAGCAGAAATTCTTCCAAGGTTGGTCCTTCCACATATTCCTCAATGAGATAAGTGGTGCTGGAATTATGTTCCATATCAAAAATCTGGGGAATACCGGGATGGCACAGCTGTTGTAGAAGTAGTGCTTCGGTTGCTAACGAATCAGCTCCGGAATCAAGGTGGGGGGTCACTTTGACAGCACAGAGGCGATTCAAAGATAGGTGTCTGGCCAGATATACGGTACTGTATTGTCCCTTACCAAGGGGTTTAAGTATCTCATACTTTCCAGACAAAAAATTGAATGATAAATTTTCCATACGCTCCTTTTCGGGAAACGCATCTCTTGGTTTCATTTTATAACACAATGAAAAATGGAATGCAATAGTTTTTTTCAATTTTGTTTTTTAGAATTTTTTAATAGATGGTCATACTTTACATCTTGGGGGCATTTGATTATAATAGGTGTACGTTTATTTTAGATTTTCTGGCAAAGGATGTGAGAATATGAAAATTGAAAAGGTAAACGAGAATCAGATCCGTTGTACTTTGACCAGGGAAGACCTGGCAGACCGACAGATCAAGCTAAGCGAGTTGGCCTATGGGTCCGACAAAGCTAAATCCCTGTTTCGTGATATGATGCAGCAGGCGAGCAATGAGTTTGGATTTGAAGCAAATGATATTCCGCTTATGGTAGAAGCAATTCCAATTTCTGCGGAATCTATTATTTTAGTGATTACAAAAGTGGAGTATCCGGAAGAACTGGATACCAGATTTTCAAAGTTCTCAGAGGAAGACGAGGCGCCGGACGAGATGGTACCAAAGCAGGTGATGCCACCTCAAGGGGCTGACGACATTTTAGGATGGTTCAAGAAGCTGGCAAAAGACCAGAAAGAGGCCAATGAGAAAAAGGTAGAGGATAAGGAACCTACCGATCTTGTAAAACTGTTTACTTTTAAGAATCTAGGTCAGGTTCGTGGGGTAGCTCAGGTGTTAAGTGGTTACTATAACGGACAGAATGATTTATACAAAGAATCCAAAACCAATGAGTTTGTTCTGGTTCTTCATAAGAGCGAACATACTCCGCAGGAGTTCAATAAAGTGTGTAACATCGCTTGTGAGTATGGAACACAGAGACGTTATTCCAAAGCGACAGAGGCACATTTTATGGAGCATGAGGGAGTATTAATCAAAGACTCTGCATTGCAGACTATCGCGAAATTATAACAAAAAACCCGAAGATGGAAGTTCAAAAGAATTTCATCTTCGGGTTCTTTTTGATTGTAAAGAATTAGCCCAAATCGTGATCGATGAAGGTGTTAATCTCTTCTACTAACTCGTCAGGATCATATCCGTGAACCATAGCAGCCTCGCCAACTGTCTCCATCTGAGAAGATGGGCATCCAAGGCAATGCATACCGATATTTAAAAGCATTGGTGCAACGTTTGCGTCGATCTGAAGAAGTTCTCCAATCATTGTGTCCTTAGTTACTCTAGCCATGACACGTCCTCCTATTCTTGGAATATATTGTGGTGCTATTATATAATGATTCCCCGAAAAAAGCAATCTTATGTGGTTAAGAAAACGGTTCAATGAGACGATAAACAACATAGCAGGAGGTATTGCAATGAAGATAAATGCCAATATGTCAGCGGTGTTGACGAACAACCAGCTGAGAAGAACTGAGAATAAATTAACGGCTGCTATGGAAAGACTTTCCAGCGGTCTGAAATTAAATAGTGCAGAAGACAGCCCTGCAGGAATGGCTATTTCGAACAAGATGAAGGCTCAGATTGACGGTCTGGATCGCGCTGAGAACAATGCTGGGGATGGAGTGTCTGTCCTTCAGATTGCAGATGGAGCATTAAACGAAGTTCATAGTATGCTTCAGCGTATGAGAGAGCTCTCCGTACAGGCAGCAAATGGAACCAACTCCCT
>JALEPP010000148.1 GCA_022767075.1 Agathobacter sp.
TTGCCGCAAAAGTTGGCGGTGGTGGCGGTGGACGTCCAAATATGGCTCAGGCAGGCGGTAAGAATCCTGCCGGCATTCCGGATGCAATTTCAGAAGTAAAAACAGCTTTAGAAGGTATGCTTTCATAGTTTTTTTGAAAAACCTATTGACATATGCATATTTTTTGCTAAAATACTTTTTAGTGCAAATTAAGTTTACCTTACAGTTGGTGCACAATAAACAACTGGAGGGAGGTTAGGATTGATTTATGTCTAGTGTAACAGTAAAAGAAAACGAGACTTTAGATAGCGCTTTACGCAGATTCAAAAGAAACTGTGCAAAAGCTGGTATTCAGCAGGAGATTCGTAAAAGAGAGCACTACGAGAAACCAAGCGTAAAACGTAAGAAAAAATCTGAAGCAGCAAGAAAAAGAAAATACAATTAATCAACTGAGAAGCTGTCGCGTATTGCGATGGCTTCTTTTTGTTCGCGAAACGTGTAAGAGTCGCCAATGACGTAATGATTTATCAAAAAGGGAGGATGACAAAATGAAAAAGAATCTGAAAATTATGTTGCAGTATTATAAACCCTATCGAAGGGTCTTTTTCACGGACATGTTTTTCGCAGTATTAGATGCAGCGGTTGCACTGGGGATACCACTTATTATTCGATACATTACATCTACCTTAATCTTTTTGCCGGCCGGTCAGATGATTCCGGGAATTCTGAAAATAAGTATCCTTCTGGTATTTATGGTAGGAGTGGCGTGCTACAGCAAATACTATATTAGTAACTATGGACATGTAATGGGAGCACAAATGGAACGTGATATGAGAAAGAATCTGTTTGATCATTTACAGAAGCTTTCCTTCTCTTTTTATGATGACCAAAAAGTAGGACAGCTTATGTCCAGAGTGACCAATGATTTGTTTGATATTACAGAGCTTTTGCATCATGGACCGGAAAATATTATGCTGTCGTGCCTGAAAATTGTGGGCTCTTTTGTGATTCTGTTTGGAATAAATGTGAAGCTGGGGATTGCTGCTTTTTGTATTCTTCCGGTTATGTTTGTTTTTGGATTCTTTGTATCCAAAAGAATGAGACGTGCGTTTAGGGAAAATCGTAAGAAAATTGCAGAAATCAATGCTCAGATTGAAGATAACCTTTCCGGAATCCGTGTTGTAAAATCCTTTGCCAATGAAGATATTGAGCACGATAAATTTATGGTTGGAAACAATGGATTTTTGGAAGCCAAGAAAAACAGCTATTTTTACATGGGGTTCTGGCACGCAGGTCTTGGGGCATTTACAACCTTAATCCAAGTAATTGTAATCGTGACAGGAACCGTATTGCTGGCAAGAGGACAGATTGATGTGACGGATCTGGTAACCTTCCTTTTGTATATCTCTGTTTTTACAGACCCGATCCGTGTTTTGATTGATTTTACAGAACAGTTTCAGAATGGATATACAGGCTTTGAACGTATGATGGAGATTATGAACATAGAACCGGATATACGGGATAGCGAAAATGCCATTGTTGCTCCTGAATTAAAGGGGGAAATAGTATTTCAAAATGTTTCCTTCCGCTATAACAAGGAGTCAGATAAGGTCCTTTCCCATATCAATTTAAAGATTCCAAAGGGTGCTTACTATGCGCTGGTGGGATCCTCCGGTGCAGGAAAAACAACCCTTTGCTCATTGATACCAAGGTTTTATGAGGCGACAGAAGGAACGATTTTTGTAGATGGCTATGATATTAAGAGTTTGACCTTGAAGAGCCTTAGAGACCAGATTGGTATGGTGCAACAGGATGTTTACCTCTTTGCAGGGACAATCTATGAGAATATTCTTTATGGTCGTCCAAACGCTACAGAGGAAGAGGTGTATGAAGCAGCCAAAAATGCCAATGCCCATGATTTTATAATGAGCCTTCCCAATGGTTATCAGACGGATATCGGTCAACGAGGCATTAAGCTTTCAGGGGGACAAAAGCAGAGGCTTTCAATTGCAAGAGTGTTTCTAAAGAATCCGCCGATTCTGATTTTTGATGAGGCAACCTCGGCGCTGGATAATGAGAGTGAAAAGGTTGTGCAGGAGTCCCTGGAAAAACTTGCAAAGGATCGCACAACATTAGTAATTGCCCATCGACTTACCACCATTGAAAATGCCCAAAGAATCCTTGTATTAACTGAGGATGGAATAGCAGAGGAGGGCACTCATGAGGAATTGCTGGAAAAGGGCGGCATCTATCAAAAATTGTATCAGATTCACGATCTTGGTATAACAAATTAAACCAGGAAGAATGGATTTGCAATCAGACGCAAATGCGAGTAAAATAAGAATAGTTTGTGGAAAATTCACATAGAAGAAAGAAGGAATTATTATGACAAAAATTGATATTATTTCTGGCTTTTTAGGTGCAGGAAAAACTACTTTTATTAAAAAGATGTTGGAGGAAGCATTTAAAGGCGAACAGGTGGTTTTGATTGAAAATGAATTTGGTGAAGTGGGAATTGATGGCGGATTCTTAAAAGACGCTGGGATAGAGATTACAGAGATGAATAGCGGATGTATCTGCTGTTCTTTGGTTGGAGACTTTGGCAAGAACCTTCATGAAGTAATTGATCGCTATCATCCGGATCGAATTTTAATTGAGCCATCAGGAGTAGGAAAGCTTTCTGATGTCATGAAATCGGTTATTGATATCGAAAAGGAAGAGGATGTTAAGCTAAACGGACTGGTAACGGTTGTCAATGCACTGAAGGCAAGTAAACAGATGAAGGCTTTTGGTGAATTTTTCAACAACCAGATTGAATATGCCACAACTGTTATTTTGAGCCGTAGTCAAAAAGCAACTCAGGAACAATTAGAGTTTTGCGTAAAACAGATTCAGGAATTAAATCCAAAGGCTGCTGTTATTACAACCAATTGGGATGAGATCTCAGGAACACAGATTTTAAAAGCCATGGAAGGACAAGATTCCTTGGAGAAGAAGACTCTTGCAGAGGCACATGCGCATCACCACCATCATGACCATGATGAAGATTGC
>JALEPP010000151.1 GCA_022767075.1 Agathobacter sp.
TCTTGCACTTGGTATCTGTAACGGATTCCAGGCACTTATCAAGCTTGGATTAGTGCCAAACGGTGAGATTGCAATGCAGGATGCTAATTCGCCTACACTTACCTACAACACCATCAACCGTCATATCAGCAAGATGGTATATACCAAGGTGGTTTCCAACAAGAGCCCATGGCTTGCTCAGGCAGAGCTTGGAAAGGTATACTGCAACCCGGCTTCCCATGGAGAAGGCCGTTTCGTAGCTCCAAAAGAGTGGTTAGACAAGCTCTTTGCAAACGGACAGGTTGCAACCCAGTATGTGAATGAAGCGGGTGCTCCAACTATGGATGAGGAGTGGAATATCAACGGTTCTTACATGGCTATCGAGGGTATCACCTCTCCAGACGGACGTGTGCTGGGCAAGATGGCTCACTCAGAGCGCCGTGGTCAGTCTGTGGCTATAAATATCTATGGAGAGCAGGATTTGAAGCTGTTTGAATCCGGTGTTGCATACTTTAAATAATGTTTTATAAAAAGAAAGGGACTGTGCATCGCAACAAGTGTTTGTGATGCACAGCCCCTTTTTGATTGGAGCACGCTTTTCTATCGGATAGCATGGATAGCAATGTTCTTGACTACCCAAAGTGGGAATCAGCAAATTTTAATGAAAACAGGCTTTCGCTCTTTCCATACCGTGTAATACTTGAAGCCCGCTTGAACTAAGTGCTCCCCTGCTTTTTCAAAACGCAGTCCAACATTTTCCGGGGTATGAGCATCGGAGCCTACGGTAATAATCTCTCCCCCAAGCTCACGGTAGCGCTTCAGGATGTCGGGGCAGGGATTTGGCATTCCAAGTCCATAGCGGTATCCGGACATATTCATCTCAATTCCTTTGCCATCTTCAATGATGGATTTTAAGATAGCATCAATCAAATCTGAATAATCCCGGTAGGAAAATGGAACACTTTGATTAGGAACATATCTGGCAATATAGTCCAGATGACCATACACATCGTAATCGTGGAAGGTCTTAACGTTTTCTAATGTGGCAAGAAAGTATTTTTCAAAGGACTCCTCTGGGGTATAGCTTTCATGAAAGGATGGATAATAGATATCCTTTTGATCCACACAGTGAGTGGAGCCGATAATAAAGTCAAAGGGAAGTGCAGCAGCAATGACGCTGTTTTGTTCTGCAACATGAGGCTGTAAGCCCAGCTCAACGCCCATGTGGATCGGAAGAAGCTTTGAAAAGGTTTCCTTTAACCCAAGAATCTTGTGGGAATATGCGACTAAATCCAGATCAAAGTAACCGGGTTCTTCCTTGTAGTCAAGGTCGATGTGATCTGTGAAACAAAGTCCGGAAAGACCAAGCTCTATTGCTTTTTCAATCATTGCCTCCGGTGCAGCTTCACAGTCACCGGAAAAGCAGGTATGTACGTGTTGATCCCACATATGCTACTCCTATCATCCTACATAGCATTTTTGGGTTGGATGCTATGAGGTAATCTTGTTGGGATATATTATGAGTGAATATATCTCTTACATGTATATATGCAAATAAGAGTACGGGAATTGGTTCCAACTGTCAATACCACAAGACCAGTGAAAAAGCCTTGTTATGTGGGAGCAACAGAGCTTTTTTGTTAGAAATGTCTTATTTTGTATTGAAATAAAAACATTTAGTGAAAAGATTAACAAAGAGTAGAAAATAGGCTTGAAAAATGGATAGGAATTGAGTAAAATAAAGGAAGCTTGGGAAACCTATTCCCAATCGTACATTTTATTTAACAATTCTAGGAGGAATTAAAATGGCAGTAAGAGTAGCGATCAATGGATTTGGACGTATCGGCCGTCTTGCATTCAGACAGATGTTCGGAGCAGAAGGATACGAAGTAGTAGCAATCAACGATTTAACAAGCCCTAAAATGTTAGCACACTTGTTAAAATATGATTCTTCACAGGGAAAATATGCATTAGCAGATACCGTTTCAGCTGGAGAAGACTCAATCACAGTTGATGGAAAGACTATCAAAATCTACGCTTTCCCAGATGCAAACAATTGCCCATGGGGAGAACTTAAAGTAGACGTTGTATTAGAGTGCTCAGGATTCTACACCAGCAAAGAGAAAGCTCAGGCTCACATCAACGCTGGAGCTCGTAAAGTAGTTATCTCTGCACCAGCTGGAAACGATCTTCCAACTATCGTTTACAACGTAAACCACACAACACTTACACCAGATGACAAGATTATCTCAGCTGCTTCTTGTACAACAAACTGCTTAGCTCCAATGGCTAAAGCATTAAACGACTTAGCAGGAATCAAATCTGGTATCATGAGCACCATTCATGCTTACACCGGAGATCAGATGATTCTTGATGGACCACAGCGTAAAGGCGACCTTCGTCGTTCACGTGCAGGTGCTGTTAACATCGTTCCTAACTCAACTGGAGCTGCTAAAGCAATCGGTTTAGTAATCCCAGAGTTAAACGGAAAATTAATCGGATCTGCTCAGCGTGTTCCAACCCCAACTGGATCAACAACTATCTTAGTTGCAACTGTTGAGAAATCAGTTACAAAAGAAGAAATCAATGCAGCTATGAAAGCAGCAGCTACCGAGTCATTCGGATACAATGAGGATGAAATCGTTTCTTCTGATATCGTAGGAAGCACTTACGGATCAATCTTCGATGCTACCCAGACAATGGTAGGAGAGGACAACTTAGTTCAGGTTGTTTCTTGGTACGACAACGAGAACAGCTACACCTCACAGATGGTTAGAACTATCAAATACTTCTCTGAGTTAGCATAATTTAGACTCAACTAAGGGTCCGGTCTTTCAAAGGATCGGACCTTTTTTCATCATTTTTATAAAGGGAGGACATACTTATGTCATTAAACAAGAAATCAGTTGATGATATCAACGTAAAAGGACTGCGTGTTCTTTGCAGATGCGACTTTAACGTACCTTTGAAAGAAGGAAAGATTACAGACGAGAACCGTCTTGTGGCAGCACTTCCTACTATCAAAAAATTGATCGCTGACGGTGGAAAGGTTATTCTTTGCTCACACCTTGGCAAACCAAAGGGAGAGCCAAAGCCAGAGCTTTCTTTAGCTCCTGTTGCAGTTCGTCTTTCAGAGCTTCTTGGACAGGAAGTAAAATTTGCTGCTGATCCAGAGGTTGTTGGACCAAACGCAAAAGCTGCCGTAGCTGCTATGAATGACGGAGATGTAATCTTACTTGAGAACACACGTTATCGTGCAGAGGAGACCAAAAACGGAGAGGCATTCTCAAAAGAGTTAGCATCTCTTTGCGATGTATTTGTAAATGATGCATTTGGTACTGCTCACAGAGCGCACTGCTCAAACGTTGGTGTTGCTGAGCTTGTAGATACAGCAGTAGTTGGTTACCTGATGCAGAAAGAGATCGACTTCCTTGGAAATGCTGTAAATAATCCGGTACGTCCTTTCGTAGCAATCCTTGGTGGAGCAAAAGTTGCTGACAAGCTTAACGTTATTGATAACCTCCTTGAGAAATGTGATACCTTAATCATCGGTGGTGGTATGGCTTACACATTCTTAAAAGCTCAGGGCTATGAAATCGGAACCTCACTTTGCGATGACTCTAAGATTGATTACTGCAAAGAGATGATGGAAAAGGCAAAGGCAAAAGGAAAGAAACTTCTTCTTCCTGTAGATGCAGTTACAATCGGAGAGTTCCCAGATCCAATCGATGCACCAATTGAGACAGAGACCTATGATTACGACAAGCTCCCGGCAGACCGTGAGGGATGTGATATCGGACCTAAGACTCGTGAGCTTTTCGCAGAAGCAGTAGCTACTGCGAAGACTGTTGTTTGGAACGGACCAATGGGTCTTTTCGAGAACCCTTCATTGGCTGAAGGAACTCTTGCTGTTGCAAAAGCACTTGCAGCATCTGATGCTACTACTATTATCGGTGGTGGAGATTCCGCAGCAGCTGTTAACCAGATGGGACTTGGCGATCAGATGAGCCATATCTCTACCGGTGGTGGAGCTTCTCTTGAATTCTTAGAGGGAAAAGATCTTCCGGGCGTAGTGGCAGCAAACGATAAATAGTATACCAGGTGGGATTGTAAATAAAAAAGAAGAGGATAAAATCATGGCAAGAAGAAAGATTGTAGCCGGCAACTGGAAAATGAACATGACTCCAAGCCAGGCAGTTAAATTAGTAGAAGAGTTAAAACCACTTGTGGCTTCTGATTCGGTTGATGTTGTCTACTGTGTACCAGCAATCGACATCGTTCCGGTTGTAGAAGCTGTAAAAGGAACCAACGTACAGGTTGGCGCTGAGAATATGTACTTTGAGGAGAAGGGTGCCTTCACCGGAGAAATCTCAGCAGAGATGCTTGTAGATGCAGGTGTAAAATACGTTGTTATCGGACACTCTGAGAGACGTGATTACTTCAAAGAGGATGATGCATTATTAAACAAAAAGGTAAAGAAAGCCATTGAAGCCGGACTTACTCCAATCCTTTGCTGTGGAGAGTCTCTTGAGCAGAGAGAAATGGGCATCACCCTAGATTGGATCCGCATGCAGATCAAATCGGACCTTGCAGGGGTTGCTGCTTCTGATGTGGCAAATCTTGTAATCGCTTACGAGCCAATTTGGGCTATCGGAACCGGAAAAACTGCTACTTCTGACCAGGCTCAGGAAGTATGTGGAGCAATTCGTGAGTGCATCAAAGAGATGTATGATGAAGCTACCGCAGAAGCTGTTCGTATTCAGTACGGCGGATCTGTTAATGCTGCAAATGCTGCAGAATTATTTGCGAAGCCAGACATCGATGGCGGTCTTGTAGGAGGCGCTTCTTTGAAAGCTGACTTTGGAAACATCGTTAATTACTAATTGCGAAAAAAAGAGGTCTGAAAATGACCTCTTTTTTTACAAATGAGGAACTATGAATAAGAAACGCTTAGGAAATGTTGCCGTGCTAATGGTATTCCTAGGGGGGATGATATATCATTCCATTTTTGGAACGGTAAGAGTACAGGTAGACGCACCGGAGCAGACGGTGCCTCAGGATATGACGGAAACCTGGAAAATAGAGGAAAAGCAGGCATGCATTGACCATATTCTGCAGACCGGAACCAGGGATTTTTTTATGGGATATCCTGTGGATGAAAGCTTTTTGTGGTGGTTTACCAATAGGTTTGGCCAAGAGACACTGACCAATCTTGATACAGTATGTGGAGCGGAGAATGCAGAGGGATGGACATTGGTGTCGGACAACTCCATTCACGCACTTTGGGCCATGTACTGCAATGAGCTGCAGTTCGATACCCCATCTCTGGAACGGGTCTCCTTTGGAAAACATCCAATGGGAACAGGGGAGGATATATCACTTTTATTTTTGGGGGATATCACACTTGCCGAGGACTGGTGCACCACCGATTATATGGATGAATGTGAGAATGGACTTTTCCAGTCGGTATCCATGGACGTGATGAATACCCTGCATGAGGCGGATATTACAGTTGCAAATCACGAATTTGTATTATCCAATCGAGGAATTCCAACGGAAGGAAAAGAGTATATCTTTCGCGGTAATCCGACCAGAGGGCAAATGCTCGCAGCTCTTGGTATTGATTTAGTATCCCTTGGAAACAATCACGTGTATGATCACGGAGAAATCGGTCTTTTAGATACCATGGACAATTTGAAAGCACAAGAGGTTTCTTTTGTAGGAGCCGGAAGGAATATTGAGGAAGCTATGGCACCTCATTATTATGTGGAGGGCGGTCGCAAGATTGCTTTTGTGTCAGGGACTCAGATCGAGCGATACATTCAGTATACTAAGGAAGCCGGAGTGGATTCGCCGGGAGTATTAAAGGCAAAGGATCCGGAAAAGCTTTGCAGAGCAATTGAAGAGGCAAAGCAAAACAGTGATTATGTAGTGGTACTGATTCACTGGGGTACAGAGGGCTATATTAAGGAAGAAGGATCTCAGGTAGAACTGGCGGAGGCATTTGTAGATGCCGGAGCAGACCTGATTGTGGGAAGCCATCCTCATCGAATGGAGGGGGTTACCTATATCAGGGAAGTACCTGTTATTTACAGCTTAGGAAATTTCTTATTGTCAGATTCTGATTTATATACGGGAATTGCGCAGGTGGTATTACACAAGGATGGCAAAGAAGATTTGCGCCTCCTGCCTGCGGCTCAGAAAAATCAAAAGGTGGAATTGTTGTATGATTCTGATGAGGTTACGAAATTCTACCACTATGTGACGGAGTGCTCTACAGGAATCGCCATAAAGAAGGACGCAACCATTGTAGATGCTTTGGCACAGTCGCCGGACAAAGAGCAGATTTTATACTGGTCCGGGAAAAAGTACGAGAATTTTTCCGGGGATGAGGATTTGCAAGGAAGAAAAATTGACATTGTAGGAATTTTACAGTAAATTAGGAGCTGGAAAATAAATGATAGATTTCTCATTACTATGAGATGAAATCAAAATATAGAAATTTTAGAAAAGAGGAAAGATAAAATGAGCAAGAAACCAGTTGTATTAATGGTATTAGACGGCTACGGATTAAGTTCAAATCCAGAGGGCAATGCAATTGCAATGGCACAGACCCCGGTAATGGACAAGCTTATGAAGGAATGCCCATTTGTAGAAGGACAGGCTTCCGGTATGGCAGTTGGTCTTCCTGACGGACAGATGGGAAATTCTGAGGTAGGTCATATGAACATCGGTGCAGGACGCATTATTTATCAGGACCTTACCCGTATTACAAAAGCTATTGATGATGGAGACTTTTTCCAAAATGAGGTTCTCCTTCAGGCTATGGAGAACTGCAAAAAGAACAATTCGGATTTACACCTTTGGGGACTTCTTTCAGATGGTGGTGTACATAGCC
>JALEPP010000155.1 GCA_022767075.1 Agathobacter sp.
TATTCAAAAATCTCTGGATCAGTATGGATATATTCTTGTGGCAGACAACATGGAGGAAGCAATTGATGCGGTAAACGAAATTGCTTCTGAGCACATGGAGATTGTTACCAAAGATCCTTTCCATGTAATGACCAAGATTAAGAATGCCGGAGCCATTTTCGTAGGACCATATTCTTCAGAACCACTGGGGGATTATTTTGCAGGTCCCAACCATGTACTTCCAACCAACGGTACTGCAAAATTCTTCTCACCACTTGGAGTAGATGATTTTATCAAGAAATCCAGCGTGATTTCCTATTCCAAGGAAGCGTTGGAGGAGGTCTATCAGGACATTATGACCTTTGCAACCTGCGAAAAGCTTACTGCTCATGCGAACTCAATTGGAGTACGCTTTGAAAAATAAATGGAAATGTATTAGAATACTTTGGGGAGGTTCTAAATGGAGCGAATTGGACAGGTAAACCGAAAAACAAAAGAGACGGATATTCAGGCATCTCTTTCCATTGATGGAACTGGAAAGTCCATGATCAACACCGGAATTGGCTTTTTTAATCATATGCTGGAAGGCTTTTCCAAGCATGGTTTTTTTGACCTGAACTTAAACTGTGAGGGGGATTTAGCGGTAGATGGCCATCATACGGTAGAAGACTGTGGTATCGTACTTGGCACAGCCATAAAAGAAGCTCTTGGAGACAAAGTGGGTATCAAACGTTATGGAAGCTTTGTTTTGCCAATGGATGAGACGTTGGTCCTGTGTGCAGTTGATTTATGTGGTCGTCCTTATCTGAACTATGATGCGAGCTTTACTACAGAGAGGATTGGATACCTGGATACCGAATTAATTCGTGAATTTTTCTATGCTGTGTCTTATTCTGCCGGAATGAATCTTCATATTAAGGTATTAGATGGAGGGAACAATCATCATATTGCCGAGGCTATGTTTAAGGCCTTTGGGAAAGCGCTGGATGAAGCTACAACGATAGATCCGCGTATACATGAGGTTCTTTCTACGAAAGGAAGTTTATAAATCATGGAGCAAAAAAATATCGTTGCAACCTTATATCTTAAGGACGGCAAAGCTGTAAAATCAAGAAGTGATTTAACAGAGATTGAAAATGTCTTTGATCTCTGTCGTATCTATAACGATAGCGGTATCGATAAAATCTTTATCTTTGATTTGTCTGATGATGATGAAGAACACGAAAATAATATCCAAACTATCCAGAAATTAAACCGCAATCTTGAGGTTAAAGTATGTGCCGGTGGCAACATTAACCGTATCGAAGATATTAAGAAACTACTTTATGCAGGTTGTGTACAGGTGTTATTAAACGCTTCAAAGCCAAGTAGTATCGGACTGGCAAAGGAAGCCAGTGCCAAATTTGGAAAAGACCGTATCATGGCATCCCTGGATAATGTGGATTTCTTATTTAAGCATAAAGAACTTCTGGACGAAATGTTTCATGAGTTCTTGATTATGGATAAAGACATTATTGATGCTGTTGAGAATCTTACCACCGTTCCGTATGTGGTATATTTAAAGGAGTTTCAATACGAGGAAATTGTAGAACTTCTAAAGCGGGAAAAAATTCGAGGCATTTCAGGTCCGTACATCAATGATATTCACATGGATGTTATGAAGTTAAAGTCTGCGCTTTCTTCAGAGGGCATCAAAATGGATAACTTTGCCCCGAATCTCCATTGGGAGGATTTAAAGTTAAATTCAGATGGAATGGTTCCGGTTATCGTTCAGGACTATCGAACGGACGAAGTATTGATGCTTGCCTACATGAATAAAGAAGCGTTTGATACCACCATTAATATCGGAAAAATGACCTACTGGAGCAGAAGCAGAAATGAGCTTTGGACCAAGGGATTAACCTCAGGTCATGTTCAATACGTAAAGTCGTTGTCAGCTGACTGCGATTTTGATACAATACTTGCGAAAGTTTCCCAGGTAGGGGTAGCCTGCCATACAGGTGAGAAAAGCTGCTTTTTCCGAGAGATTGTGAAAAAAGAATATGTAGATAAAAATCCTCAGAAGATTTTTGATGAGGTATATCAGACAATTCAGAATAGAAAAAAGGAGCCTAAGGAAGGTTCCTATACCAACCTCTTATTATCAAAGGGAGAGGATGGAATCCTGCGGAAATTAGGAGAAGAGTTCACAGAGGTGGTTATTTCTGCCAAGAGCCAGCCTCAAGAAAAGCTTAAGTATGAAATGGCTGATTTGTTCTATCACCTTATGGTTCTCATGGCAGAAAAAGGACTTACTTGGGAGGACATTACTTCAGAATTAGCTCAACGTTAGGAAGGAAAATTAAATGCCAAAGCTTGCTTTATCAGATGAGATTTTAATGCAAATTGACAAGCCGGCCCGATACATCGGAAATGAATTAAACTCCGTTGTGAAAGATAAAAACCATGTTGACATTCGTGTTGCCATGGTTTTTCCGGATGTCTATGAAATCGGAATGTCACACTTAGGAATTCAGATTCTCTACGATTTGTTTAATCGAAGAGAAGACACCTGGTGTGAACGTGTTTACTCCCCATGGCCGGATTTGCATAAGATCATGAAGGAGAAAAATATTCCACTGTTTGGATTGGAATCCCAGGAACCAATTAAGGACCTGGATTTCCTTGGAATTACCCTACAGTATGAGATGTGCTATACCAACATCCTTCAGATACTGGATTTGGGACAAATTCCCCTATATGCCAAAGACCGTACGGAAGATCATCCAATTGTAATGGGTGGAGGTCCATGCGCCTATAACCCTGAACCAATTGCTGACTTCTTTGATTTTTTCTACATTGGGGAAGGTGAGACTCAGTATGATGCAATTTTGGACTTATACAAGGAAATGAGAGCCAAAAATGCTACCAGAGCTGAGATACTTCATGAAATCGCAAAGGTTCCGGGTATGTATGTACCATCTCTGTACGAGGTTACTTACAAGGAGGATGGAACCATAGCATCCTTTGAACCAACCGCCTCCGATATTCCAAGAGTGATTGAAAAGCAGGTGGTAACCGATCTTTCCACCGCCATATATCCGGAAAAGCCGGTAGTACCTTTTATCAAATCAACGCAGGACCGCGTTGTGCTGGAGATTCAAAGAGGATGTATTCGAGGCTGTCGTTTCTGTCAGGCCGGAATGATTTATCGCCCAAACCGTGAAAAAGATATTCATCGACTAAAGGAGCTTGCCTATAAGATGCTGATGTCCACCGGACATGAGGAAATCTCCTTAAGCTCCTTAAGTTCATCCGACTATACGGATTTACAGGAGCTTGTTACGTTCTTAATTGACGAATTCCAGGGTAAGGGAGTAAATATTTCCCTCCCATCCCTTCGAATTGATGCTTTCTCATTGGATGTTATGAGCAAAGTACAGGATATCAAGAAGAGCAGCCTTACCTTTGCACCGGAGGGTGGTTCTCAGCGTATCCGCAATGTGATTAACAAGGGATTAACCAAGGAAATCATCTTAAGCGGTGCAGGACAGGCCTTTGAGGGAGGCTGGAATAAGGTAAAGCTTTACTTTATGCTTGGTCTTCCTACGGAAAAAGAAGAGGATATGAAGGCAATTCCGGAGCTTGCAAATGATATTGCCGCATTATACTACGAGACGGTTCCAAAGGACAAAAGAAATGGAAAGTGTCAGATTACCATCAGTACCTCCTTCTTTGTTCCAAAACCTTTTACTCCTTTTCAATGGTGCACGATGCAGCAACCTGAGGAGTATTTGAGACGAGCTCGTATCGTCAATGAGACCTGTAAAGAACAGCTGAATCATAAAAGTATTCGATACAATTGGCATGAAGCAGATGTTACGGTCTTAGAAGGTGTCTTGGCAAGAGGTGACCGTAGAATTGCCCAGGTAATTGCAAAAGTATATGAGGATGGCGGATTCTATGATGCCTGGTCAGAGTACTTTGACTACGAACGCTGGTTGAAGGCATTTGAGGAATGTGGAGTTGATCCGAATTTCTATACCATGAGAGAAAGAAGCTTAGAGGAAATTCTTCCTTGGGATTTCATTAACGCAGGTGTGACCAAGGAATTCTTAATTCGTGAATGGAAGAATGCTTTGGCAGAATCTGTTACACCGAACTGTCGTATGCGCTGTTCCGGATGTGGTTCAAGAGTCTACGGAGGAGGTGTATGCTATGAAAATTAGAATTAAATTTGCCAAATCAGGTGTTATGAAGTTCATTGGACACCTTGATATGATGCGTTACTTCCAAAAGGCGATTCGAAGAGCCGGTGTTAATATCTGTTATTCAGAGGGATTTTCTCCTCATATGATTATGTCCTTTGCGGCACCCCTTGGAGTTGGCATCACAAGTGACGGAGAGTATTTCGACATTGAAGTAAAGGATACCATGACGACGGCAGATGCCTTGCAGGCATTGAATTCTACAATGGTACAAGGGGTCGAAGTGACCGGATATGTGCAGCTTCCGGAAGATGCCAAAAACGCCATGTCCATTGTTGCTGCCGCTGATTATACCTTAGGGTATAAGGATGGCTACCACAGTCCATTTACCAAGTCACAGTGGAAGGAAGCCTTGGAGAAGTCTTTTCACTCCAAAGAGACCTTTATGGTTACCAAAAAGACAAAGAAAAACCAGGTTGAGGTGGATTTGAAGCCTGCAGTATACACGCTGGAGATGGTTGGAACCGAGGAGAATCCTGCATTTCATATTTTTGTATCAGCGGGAAGCACTAGGAACATCAAACCGGAGTTTGTACTGGAAAGTATTTATAGCCGCATTTCATCAGAAGAAGGCACAGAGCTTTCTTATGATCCTCATGCCATTGCAATTCACAGAAATGATGTATTTGCTGCCGGCAAGGAAGAAGGAACCTTTATTTCTCTTTTAGAGTTTGGTCAGGAGATTTGCTGATGGATACCGCTGTATTCACGAGATATGTATACAATAAAAAAAATTATTTATGCTATGTACGTATGGACAACAATCGTAAATGGATTGATTTTTCCATGGAGCGAGAAGAAAAAAAGGTGTCTCAGGGTGAGATATATGTTGCAAGAGTAGAGCGTATTGTTCCCAATATCAAAGGGGCATTTGTTAAAATTTCCTCAGATCAGAATTGTTATCTTCCTCTGTCCAATGTGAAAAAACCTTTTTATACCTGTAAACGGGCAAAATGCATGGATATGGCCGCCGGAGATGAACTTCTTGTTCAAATTCAAAAGGAAGCACAAAAAACGAAAGATCCTGTTGTGACAACTGAGCTGTCCATTCACGGAAGCTACTGTGTACTCACCACAGGAAATACCCAAAACGGAGTATCCAAAAAGGTTTCAAAGGAAGATAGAGAACGGCTGTTTTCGATTTTAAACACCTGCATTGCAGGTCGTACACTTCCGGATGATGTATCTAAGGAATTTGGAATTATCATTCGAACCAACGGTGCAGATACCAAACCGGAAATCTTATCTTGGGATATCCAAAGCACTATAGAACAATACGGCAAAATCATATCCACATCTGCTTATAAGAATTTTGGAACCCTGGTCTATGAGCCGGAAAGCTTTCTGGATCGCATTCTTAAAAAGATAGATATCCGTAATGTGGAGTCGATCACAACGGATCAGGAGGACATCTACGAAGCATTAGTAAGCTATTACAGCCATCATGTGGACGATGTTTCTAGCCGAATCAGAAGCTATCAGGATGACGCCATTTCCCTGCATACTCTGTATGGCTTTCGAAAGCATATGGAAGAGCTTACCTCAACCAAGGTCTGGCTTCCCTGTGGAGGAAATATATTAATTGAAACCTTAGAAACCCTTACGGTAATTGACGTAAATTCCGCCAAATCACAGGATAAGCATTCAGATTTTCTCCTGAAGCTGAACCTGGAGGCAGCAAAAGAGGTGGCAAGGCAGCTAAAACTTCGAAATATCTCTGGGATGATTCTGGTAGATTTTGTCAATATGAAGAAGTCGGAGGAAATGGTACTCATTGATTTCCTAAAGAAAGAGCTGGCAAAAGACCTTGTCTTATGCAGCTTTATTGACATTACAAAGCTTGGCTTGGTGGAGATTACAAGAAAAAAACAGTATCCACCACTACATGAAATATTATCGGAATAAATTATCGAAATATCAAAATTAGTATTGAAATAAGTATTGACGTATCAGTACGAAAGTGCTATTATTACGAAGTATGCCGCACAGTTAGGTAGAAGTCTGTGTTTTCACAGCACCAAAACTGGCGAGTAATGATAAATAGGAGGTGCCATATGTACGCAATTATAGCAACAGGTGGTAAACAGTACAAAGTATCCGAAGGCGATATCATTACCATTGAAAAGCTTGGAGTTGAAGCTGGTGAGAAGGTTACTTTTGATCAGGTATTAGCAGTGGCTGGAGACGACATGAAAGTTGGAAACCCAACCGTAGCTGGTGCATCTGTAGAAGCTTCTGTAGTAGCAGAGGGTCGTGGAAAGAAAGTAATCGTTTACAAGTACAAGAGAAAAACCGGTTATCACAAAAAGAACGGACATAGACAGTCGTTCACCAAGGTTAAGATTGAAAAGATTAATGGATAATCGATAAGGAATTGTTATGATCCGAGTAACAATTTTCAAAGACCATGATTCGATTTTGGGATTCCGTTGTCTTGGACATGCGGGATATGCAGAAAGCGGTATGGATGTGGTTTGTGCAGGAGTTTCCGCTCTTGTGATCAACACGGTCAATTCCATCGAAAAGCTTACCGGTGATGCTTTTACTCTTTCCACTGAGGAAGAGGAGGGACTCATTCAATGCAAGCTCCCAAAAGCCGGTTCCGACGGAACTCAGTTATTGCTGAAATCTATGGTTTTAGGCTTAAAAGGAATACAAAAAGACTACGGAAATGAGTTTATCATTCTAGATTATAAGGAGGTGTAAAACATGTTGAATATGAACCTTCAGTTTTTTGCTCATAAAAAGGGAGTTGGTTCTACAAAGAACGGACGTGACTCAGAGTCTAAGAGATTAGGCGCTAAAAGAGCAGACGGACAATTCGTAAAAGCTGGTAACATTCTTTACAGACAGCGTGGAACAAAGATTCATCCAGGTACTAATGTAGGTATCGGTGGAGATGATACTTTATTCGCTAAGGTTGATGGAGTATTAAGATTCGAAAGAGTAGGAAGAGACAGAAAACAGGCTTCCGTATATCCAGTTGTAAACGAGTAATTGTGACAAACCCCGACTTTCTTTAAGCCGGGGTTTTCTTACATTAAGGAGACTATTATGTTTGCAGATCGTGCAAAAATTATTATAAAATCAGGAAAAGGCGGAGATGGACACGTCTCCTTCCGACGGGAAAAATATGTACCGGACGGCGGTCCGGATGGTGGTGACGGCGGAAGAGGTGGCGATGTAATTTTCGTCATTGATGAAGGCCTAAATACACTGACTGATTACAGACACAAACGCAAATTTGCTGCAGAGCCTGGTCAGGAAGGCGGTAAAAAGAAATGTCATGGCAGGGATGGGGAGGACCTCATCTTAAAGGTTCCTGCCGGAACTGTCATTAAGGATGTAGAAACCGGAAAAGTCATTGCAGACATGTCCGGGGACAACAAACGTGTCATCGTATTAAAGGGTGGACGTGGTGGACAGGGAAACAGCCATTATGCTACCGCAACTATGCAGGCTCCAAAATATGCTCAGCCCGGCGGAGAAGCTATCGAAATTGAAGTTCAGCTTGAACTTAAGGTCATTGCGGATGTAGGTCTGGTTGGTTTTCCTAACGTTGGAAAATCCACCTTCTTATCACGTGTGACCAATGCGAAGCCAAAGATTGCCAACTATCATTTTACCACCCTGCAGCCCAACCTTGGTGTGGTAGATATGGATGAGGGATTTGGATTTGTTATTGCGGATATACCGGGACTGATTGAGGGTGCTTCAGAAGGGATTGGCTTAGGTCATGAATTTCTTCGCCATGTAGAGAGAACCAAGGTTCTGATCCATGTGGTAGACGCTGCAGGAGTAGAAGGACGAGATCCTATTGCGGATATTCGGGCAATTAATACCGAATTAGAACGCTATAATCCGGAGCTTTTGAAGAAGCCTCAGGTTATCGCTGCTAATAAAACCGATGCCATCTATGATCCCGAATCATCGATTATTGCAGATTTAAAGGCTGAGTTTGGAAAAGAAGGAATCGAAGTATTTCCAATTTCTGCGGTTTCAGGAGCCGGTGTCAAGGAGCTTTTATACCATGTGAAGCATCTGTTAGACAAGCTTCCAAAGGAAACTGTAGTTTACGAACAAGAATATGACCCAAGTCTTATTGTCCTTCGTGACCTTCCTTATACCATTGAAATTGATGAGGACGGTTCTTATGTAGTAGAAGGACCAAAGATTGAAAAGATGCTTGGCTATACCAATATCGAATCAGAAAAAGGCTTCCTGTTTTTCCAGAACTTCTTAAAGGAACAGGGTATCTTAGATGAACTGGTGGAAAAGGGAATCGAAGACGGAGATACGGTTCGGATGTATGGTCATGAATTTGATTATTATAAATAACTCATAAAGGAGAACAAACCATATGAACAGCAGACAAAGAGCTTATCTTGGAAGTCTGGCAAGTGAAATGAGTCCAATTTTTCAAGTAGGAAAAGCTTCTTTAACTCCGGAACTCATTGCAGCCATTGATGAGGCATTGGAGAAAAGAGAGTTAATCAAGGTGTCGGTATTAAAGAATTGTATCGATGAACCAAAGGAAATCGCCACTGTCATCGCAGAGAGAACTCAATCTCAGGTTGTGAAAGTGATTGGCAAGAAGATGATATTCTATCGTCCTCTTAAAAAGAATCCAAAGATTAAGCTTCCAGAATAAATAAAGTGATTTTTCAAACAGGGGAATGGACGATGAAGATTGGTTTGCTTGGAGGATCCTTTGATCCTATTCATAACGGACATCTATATATGGCGAAAATGGCAATAAAAGAAGCCCATTTGGATGAAGTGTGGCTAATCCCGGCAGGACATTCTCCAAACAAATGCGAGAGTAATATGACCGCAGCAATGCACCGTTTAAAAATGTGTGAAATTGTTGCCAAAGAAGAACGAAATATTCAGGTATGTGATATTGAATTTCATTCAAGGGAGACCAGTTACACCTATCGAACCATAGAAAAACTAAATGCCATGTATCCGGAATATCAATTTAGTTTTATTATGGGGGCAGATTCTCTTTCTTATTTTCTGGAATGGAAATATCCGGAAAAAATCGCAGCCGGGTGTGAGCTTTTGGTATTAAATAGAGATCAATTTTCTCTTGAAGAGCTGGAAGAGAAGTGTAAGGAAATTAATCAGGTCTTTCCGGCAAATATCAAGATTCTTCAGGCTCCCAAAATGGATGTTGCATCAAGAGAGCTTCGTGCCATGATGGAAAAGAAAGAGGATGTATCAAGGTTTCTTTCTGCAAATGTCATATACTATATTAAGGAACACGGTTTATATTGCTCTTAGTTAAATAGAATAGGGTGTTATCGTCTATGGAACTGACTGAAATGCGTAAAAAACTAAAAAAGGCACTTACCAAAGAGCGCTATGAACATACCAAAGGAGTAATGTATACTGCGGCAGCCCTTGCAATGGCTTATGAGTATGATATTCAAAAGGCCATGATTGCCGGACTTTTGCACGATTGCTGTAAATGCATGTCTCCGGAGGAAAATATTTCGATTTGTGATGAGCATCATGTGTTGCTCACACAGGTAGAATATGACAATCCGGCTCTGATTCATGCAAAAGCCGGCTCTGTCTATGCACAGACCAATTACGGAATCAATGATCCTGAGATATTACATGCGATACGCGTACATACCACAGGAGAACCCGATATGTCGCTTTTAGACAAGATTTTATTTGTGTCTGATTATATTGAGCCCGGAAGGGATAAAGCTGCAAATCTTACGGAAATCAGAAGGCTTGCTTTTTCGGATATCAATCAATGTGTTGCAAAAATTCTATATGACACCTTACACTTTTTGAATCAGAAAAAGGGTGTTATAGATCCACAGACATCCATCACCTATGAATATTATCAGCAATTTATGGAGGTAAAATAGATGCAATCTTTAGAACAGGTGAAACTTATTGTAAAAGCATTAGAAGAGAAAAAAGCAGAGGATATTCGTATCATTGATATTCAGGGTGTCTCTTCCATTGCGGATTACTTTGTTATTGCAAATGGTTCCAATGAAAACCAGTTGAATGCCATGAAGGATTCTGTCGATGAAGAGATGTACAAAAAAGGAATTCATGCCCGTCAGATAGAAGGAAATGTCCATTCCTCATGGATTCTTATGGACTATCAGGACGTAGTTGTTCACATCTTTTCGGAGGAGGATCGTCATTTCTATGACATCGAACGAATCTGGAAGGACGGAAAAGAGATTACTCCGGAGGAATTATCCTGCTAAAAGAATAAAAGGTATCTGAAATACAATACTTGTAATCAGATACCTTTTTCTTTTTATCTAGTTCTTTTTATTTTAATCATAAGAATCTCATCACCAGCTAAAAGAAACGGAAATTAGCAAATACCTTGCCTAAAATCTCACAGTTAGGAACAATGATGGGATCCATGGTATCATTTTCAGGCTGAAGACGAATATGGTCTCCCTCTTTGTAAAAGGTCTTAACGGTAGCTGAATCATCAACCAACGCTACCACCATGTCTCCATTTCTGGCAGTATCCTGCTTCATTACCACAATCAAATCACCATCCAAAATACCGGCATTAATCATGCTTTCCCCTTTTACACGAAGCATAAAGGTGTCCTGATTCGGCATAAACTCCGCAGGAATAGGAAAGTAATTCTCAATATTCTCCACAGCTAAAATAGGTTCACCGGCAGCGACACGACCAACAATTGGAACATTGACAACCTCACGTCTGGTTAAGTTAAAGTTATCATCAATAATCTCGATGGCACGAGGCTTCGTTGGATCTCGGTGAATATATCCGTTCTTCTCTAAGGTCTCAAGATGAGAGTGAACAGAGGATGTGGATTTTAAATTAACAGCCTCACAGATGTCACGAACGGTAGGTGGATACCCTTTATTTAAGATTTCCTGTTTCATGAAATCAAGAATTTCCTGTTGCTTTGCTGAGATTTTTCCGTATGCCATATACATCTCCTCCAATATTTTCTTAACTATAGAGTAGCATAGGAATACAAAAAAAGCAAACATATATTCCGAAAATTTGTTCGATTTTTGTTGACAAACATTTGTTCGTATATTATATTAGTTACAGAACAAATGTTCTTTGTCGCAAGATTTCCCAGTCAGGAGGCTACAGAATGAATACTACAACACAAAAGAGAAGAGGATACAGCAAACAAAATGCAAAACGTCGCGCTCAGGTTCGCAGACAAAAAGGGATCCTGCTACTGATTTCTTGTATGTTTTTTTGCAGTGTTGTAATTTTGGGGACAACCATTTCTGCAAAGGCTGACACCAAGGATGATGTTCCTGAATATACCTACTATAAGACAATCGAGATTCAGGATGGTGACTCTCTGTGGTCAATCGCATCTGTGTACGCGCCACAAAATCATCAGGATACCAGATCCTATATAAAAGAGGTATGTGCCCTAAATCATATTTCTGAGAACCAGATGCTTCATGAAGGGGCAACCATCACGGTACCATATCAATCTGCGCTGCGGCATTAATTCTTAATACTTTGGAAAAGATTGAATTTATGTCCTTTTTTCGGTATAATAGCACTCAGGAGTGAGATTATGCTAAAACTATTATACGTTATTATAGCCAATCTTCATCGTGCACCATATATGATTCCAAGCATGCGTTATCGGGCGGATCATCCGGAGAAGTACAGTGAAGAACAGAGATATTCACTTGCTCATCATGTGATTTATCTCATGAATAAGACAGGAAAAATTACAACCAAGGCCTATGGCGTGGAGAATCTTCCAAAGGATTCCGGATACATTATGTATCCCAATCACCAGGGCAAATACGATTTACTGGGGATTGTGTATACCCATCCATTGCCTTGTTCCTTTGTAATGGATAAGAAAAAATCAAATACCATTCTGGTTCGGGAATTTGTAGATTTGGTTCAAGGAAAGCGACTGGAAAAGGATAATCCAAGACAGGGCATTCACATCATCAATGATGTAGCCAAAGAGGTTCAGGCCGGGAAAAGATATGTTTTATTCCCGGAAGGCGGTTATGAGTTTAATAATCGCAATAAAGTATGCGATTTCAAAGCTGGTAGCTTCAAAATCGCATTAAAATCCAAGGCACCCATTGTACCGATTGCACTGATTGACTCTTATAAGGTATTTAACAGCTTTCATTTCGGTCCAATTACAACTTATGTGTACTATTTGAATCCAATTCCTTACGAGGAATATAAGGATTTAAATACCAAAGAGCTGGCAGCCTTGGTGAAGGGCAGAATTCAGGATCGGATTGATGCCTTCTTTGACGGACAGATTGAAAATGCTTAGAGAAATTCCCATTGGTTCGGTATTATTTTTCTCTAAGCTTCACATATTGGGCGGCCTCCCTTCGACGATCGTCCTCAATAGCAGCGTAGTGCTTCCTGGTGGTGTTGACATCTTTATGTCCCAGGACGTCTGCAACTAAATAGATATCGCCAGTTTCTCGGTAAAGATTGGTTCCGTAGGTACTTCTCAATTTATGGGGAGTAATATTCTTCACATTCGTTACCAGGCTGGCGTATTTTTTTACCAGATTTTCAACAGCCCGAACTGTAATACGGCGATTCTGAAGAGAGAGGAAGAGGGCGTTTTCATGGCCTGCTTTTGGAGTGACAAGCTGTCTTTCCTCCAGATATTCATCCAGAGAATCTCGTACCTCCTGGGAGAAATATACCATAACCTCAGCTCCGCCTTTGCGGTGAATCTTAATTCCGTTATTTTTAAAGTCCACATCGTTTAAATCAAGTCCCACACACTCAGATACTCGGATACCGGTCCCCAGGAGAAGCATTAGAAGGGCCATATCGCGCTTTTTGGTCTTTTCATGGAAGGTACGTTGCCTGTCGGATAGTTTTTCCCCTGATTCCGTCTGATTGAGCATCATAAGTACCTCATCGGAATCCAAGCGCACAATATTTTTATCGTGAATCTTAGGCATGTCAACCTTGAAGGCCGGATTGGTCTCAATAAATTCATTTTTGTAGAAGAAGTTGTAGAAGGTACGCAGACAGGCAAGCTTGCGCTTTAATCCACGTTCATCATTGGCATGAGCCACACCATCTTTTTCGTATAATTTCAGGTAAAAAAGGTATTCCTGAATATCCAATGGGGTAATCTGATCTAATACCGCAATAGGAAAATCAACCACCTCCACATTTTTAAAGCTTGGATTTGTGTCCTTCAAATAGTGAAAGAAGGTGGTCAAATCATAGGCATAAGCAATGCGGGTGCGAGAGGAGGTCGTAGGCTCAATTCCTATAAAAAACTGCTTGCAAAACCGAGGCAACTTCCCTAATAATTCTCGAAGCTTTAATTCATTTTTGATATTTACATTTTCGTAATAAGCTTTTTCTTTTTCCATTTCACGTTATTCCTTGCTGATTATCCCATTATTGGTATTGGGATTATGATTCTTTTCATTGACAGGTACCCACTCAGGAAAATGTCCATCACAGATACTGTGAAAAATGCGTTTTTTAAATTCAGGATTCTCTTTATGCAATTGTTCAATATATTCACGAACAAAGGCTCGCTTGGAGTTCCCGTTGGATGGACAGGGATTCTTCACGATGGGAAGTTCATATTTGTTGGAAAATCCAATCACTTCTGATTCGTTGAGGTAAATCATAGGTCGAATAAGCTTCAATCCGGAGATGCTAAGGTGCGTAACAGGAGAGAAGCAGTTCAATTGTCCTTCAAACAGAAGAGAAAGGAAAAAGGTCTCAATGGCGTCATCCTTGTGATGTCCATATGCAATGGTGTTGCACCCAAGGGACTTGGCATAGTCGTTTAAAGCCCCTTTTCGAAGCTTTGCACACAAATAGCAGGGTGAAATCTTATCCGGATCATGAAATGCCGCCTTGGATATCTCAGTATGAACCACATGATAAGGAACGTCCAGCTTTTTACACAAATCAGAGAGTGGTTCGGTATCAAAGCCCTCCGGGAAACCCAAATCTACTGTTATAGCCACTAATTCAAATGGATGGGGATAATAACCTCGGATATGACTGAGCGCATATAATAATGCAATGGAATCTTTGCCTCCGGATAAGCCTACCGCAATTTTGTCTCCAGGAGCTATCATGTCATATTGAAAAAGTGCACGTCGGACACGGCTACATAACTTTTCTAATTTCATATGTGAAAACAATCATTCCTTTCAAAAATATCTAATTAAACACTGATTTTTTATCATTTCATTCCAATGGAAAGAGTAATCAGTTAATATAATAGTAACTTGTTTTTGGTAATATTACAAGAGCTATTTATTCACAAAACACAAGTTTAACGAATAATTCAACAGGTAAAATAGAAGAACCAAGCCAATAAACGTATATTTAGGTCTTATAAGCCCTTTTGGTTATTGGATTGGTTCTAATATCGTTATTTGGAAGCATTCATAAGCTCTCTAAACTTAAGAATCATATCGACGCATTGATCAATGGATAATTTGCTTGTGTTTAAGCACAAATCATAACTCTGGGAATCTCCCCAACGTTTGCTGGTATAATAATTATAATAGCTGGAACGCTGTTTATCCTTTTTATTGATCATATCCCTGGCTTTTGATTCCGTAATGTTGAATTGCTGACAGCAGGACTTGATGCGGTCGTCAATATCAGAGTGAATAAAAACATTAATAACTTTATCATGATTAGCCAGTGCGTAGTCTGCACAGCGACCTACAATGACACAGGATTCCTGATCTGCGATTTTCTTGATGGTATCAAACTGAGCCAGAAATACTTTATGATTCAGTGGCATATCCAAAAACGGTGCTGAAGTATAACTGCCGGCCGAATAAGTATCCATCACAAGAGAATACAAAAAACTGTTTGTAGGACGTTCATCGTGATTTTCGAATATTTCTTCGCAAAACCCGGATTCCTTTGCAGCCTTCTGTAATAATTCCTTATCATATACCTGAATTCCCAGACGTTTTGCCAATTCTTCCGCTACACGTTTTCCTCCGCTACAAAACTGTCGACCAATGGTATAAATTTCGTTTGCCATATTGTAATCCTCCCAAATTGTATAGACTAAGATGCCGTTTTTCTTATCTTTATTTTACAATTTTACTGTAGTTGTTGCAATAGTTTCACAAAATATTCCGGCAACGGAGCTTCAAATTCCTTGTATTCCCCTGTTTTTGGATGCACAAAACCAATGTTTTTCGCATGTAAGGTCTGTCCCTGAAGCTGTTTGAACCTGGAATTTTTGCCATTGTACAATTCATCCCCCAAAAGCGGATGTCCAATGCTTGACATATGGACACGAATCTGATGGGTTCGCCCTGTCTCCAGCTTAAATTGTACATAGGTGAAGCCGTTTAGATAAGCCAAAACCTTATAATGAGTTATGGCCGGTTTTCCGTTTTTCTCATTGATAGCCATCTTCTTTCGATCAATGGGATGTCTTCCAATAGGACCTTCAATGGTACCTTCCGCTTCCGGCAAGGTGCCGATTACAATCCCTTCATAAATACGATTACAGCTATGCTCTTTTATCTGCTTTGCAATGGACACGTGGCTCTCGTCATTTTTGCATACAATAAGGGAACCGGTGGTATCCCGATCGATTCTATGAACGATTCCCGGCCGAATAACCCCATTAATACCGGATAAGGACTCTTTGCAATGGTACATAATGGCATTTACAAGGGTACCACTGCTATGTCCTGCGGATGGATGAACCACCATACCTTTTGGTTTATTGACGATTAATACATCATCATCCTCATAGAGAATATCTAACGGAATATCCTCCGGCAAAATACTGCTTTCTTCACTGTCCGGAAAGGTTATGGATACGATATCGTCAAAGGAAAGAGTATAATTGGCTTTCACCGGAGCATCGTTGACCAGAACCTGCTGATTTTTGATCAATTTCTGAAAGAAGGATCTGGAATAAGAGGGTTTTATCATTGCAAGATATTTATCGATTCGACACTCTTCTGCTATATCATCAATCTGAAAGGTCTCTGTAACCATAGCTTAAACCTCTTTTGCAAAAATCCTTGCAAAATCCTCTTCCTTATAATAGAAAACTCCCATTATAACAAAGAAAACTGCAGCAACCGTCACATAAATATCTGCAACATTAAAAATAGGAAACTGAATAAGTGAAAAATACAAAAAGTCAATCACATAATGATTGACCATTCGATCAATGAGATTTCCTATTGCTCCGGCAACAAAAAGGGCCGCAATCACATTTAAAGCACGATATCTTTTGCCTGTAGGAATACAAAGAAACAGGTAAATGATAAGTCCTGTGATAATAATGGTAAAAATATAGAAAAATCCCATCTTCCAGGCTAAAAAGCTCTCCGGATGTTCTGTAAAATAGGATAGCTTAAAAATCCTCTGAAATATAGTGATTGGGTCCATACTAAAGGCTGCACTCTGGTTTTCCAAATAGCGAAATTCAAAGACACCCGGAATCAGCACAAATGGTTCCTTCATAAAAACTGCTTTGGCAAGGTATTTGGTTGCCTGGTCTAACAATATTAAAAATATAGTGAACAATCCAAAAAAGATGGTATTTTTTTTGCTGTTTTTGATTCTTGATTTCATGATTTCTTTTATCTTTCTTTTCTTATACTTTATTTTTTACTATTTAAGCAAAAAAGTCAAAGGATACACGAAGCTTTCCCTTTTTGTTCTCTGAAAAATCTGACCGAAGCCGAAAACGTCCCTTTTGTCTTACGGAGATCAAATCACCATCTTTACAATGATAATTGCAATCGGTAACGGATTTGCCGTTAACAAACACCTTCTCCTGCAAAAACTGCTCACTGGCCTGTGAACGTGAAAAATGATAGGCTTTTGCGATAATACAGTCCAACCGATTGGATGCAATCACATCGTGAACGGTCTCATAGGTAATGTGAGAAGAAAGCTCAGAGGTATCCTCTACTTCTTCCACAGTGACACAGGTGTTTCGAACCTTCAACAGATTTTCCTGAATAAAGGAACACAAATGATCCTGTACAAACAGATAAAAAGCATTGTCCTGCTGGAACAAATCCCCCATGGTGCAGCGCTCAATTCCAAGATGCATCAACGCACCTAGGACATCTCTGTGCTGCAATTTTTCTGCAAACTTCGGATACTTGGGACTGATTTTTAAGCACACAATGGGATAGGTCCATTCATAGCAAAGAGCATCAGGGATAAATGCAACCATCTGACGCTCTGCCAATTCGTATCCCCCAAAGCTTTCACTTTTTGTTGAAAAGGTGTGCTTGTTGGACTCATATATATTTCGTTCATTCAAATTAAGGAAATCGCTAAACAAAACGATTTCCTTGTGATAAGACTGCATAGACAAATCATGTAAGCGTTTCTTACATAATTCTTCTTCTTTCATAAATTCATTCCTTTGCTAAGATTTCTTCTATATCAGAGATCTTACATATCAAAAACGTCCATAATATTCTGGAAGTCACCGGAGATATCTACGTTGGCCGGTGTGATAATGAATATGTAATTTGAAATCTTCTGTAGGTTGCCGCTGATAGCAAAACATGAACCTGAAGTAAAATCAATAATACGTTGAGCAATCTCTACATCAAGACCCTCCACATTTAATACTACGGTCCGATTATTAAGGAGTGTCTCTGTAATCTCTCTGGCATCTTCAACTGATGTTGGTTTAATAACACATACTTCCATACCGTTTGCCTGCTTTCTTGAAGTCTTGGAAATAGGAGTGATTTTAGGGGTGGTTTTGACCGGCTTCTCACGAACAGCATGCTCAGGCTCCTGGGCATCATCGTCCTTTTCTCTGCGGAAGAAACGTGGCTTCTCGCGTTCTTCCTCTACTTCCTCATCAAAATACTCTTCATTGTCAAATTCGTAATCATCCTCATCGTCATTGAGGCGCATCATATCTAAAATCTTATCTGCAAAACTCATTAATTTCTTTCTCCTGTATAATCTCTTTCGCCGAAGATACCGGTTCCCACACGAACCATTGTGGCGCCTTCCTCGATGGCAACCATATAATCTCCGGTCATACCCATGGACAGCACATCCATACATACATTATCTATGTTTTCATTTGCTATGTCAACTGATAATTCCTTGATACCACGGAAGTATACACGATTATCTTCCGGGTCATCAACAAAAGGAGCAATGGTCATTAAGCCTTTGATTGCAACATGAGGAAGCTTTGAAATCTCACGAACCAGAGAGATAGTCTCGTCCTTTTTGATTCCAAACTTGCTCTCCTCTTCCGCAATATTCACCTCAATCAAAATAGGGATACTACGGTTACATTTTTCTCCCTGGCGATTGATTTCCTGAGCTAATTTTAAGGAATCCACCGAATGAATGAGATGCACATACGGAGCAATATATTTTACTTTATTGGTCTGCAGATGCCCAATCATGTGCCAATGAATATCCTTTGGCAGCTGTCCTTCCTTTTCCGTCATTTCCTGCACTTTATTTTCGCCGTACTCTCTTGCTCCGCAATCATACGCCTCTTGAAGCATAGAGAGTGGTTTTGTTTTGCTCACACTGATTAACGTCACCTCATCCACGGAACGATTGACTTTTTCGCAGGCCCTTTGAATATTCTCTTGTACGTTTCTGTAATTTTCTTTTAACATATTTCAACCTATTTCAACCTATTTTAATCTATTTCCTCTTAACCAATTATAGCTCCATACGGCGCTAGCGTGTAAGAAGCTGTTCCTCTTTAATAGAATCTCCCTCTAATGCAATATGATCATATACGGTAATGCCGTAGGCGGTGCTTGTCTCCACAATAGAGTACTCCTCATTCTGATACAGGATATTAATCTGTTTAAAGACGGCATAGCCTTTATTGACATTGTATACTCCCTCTAAGGTACCAATATCCTCTCCTATGGTATAGGTCTTGGTACTGTCCGGATATACAACAACATCCTTGGCATCCACTTCTCCGGAATCAATATAGTAATATTGATCTGTAGCATAGTAGACCGTAGGGGTAATCATATCAACCTTGGATGGATCCTCCCTTGATTGTATCAATAATGTAGGTTCATTTTGATCTCCACCTCCGGAAAATGCCTCCCTTGGAACGGTGAAAAAGTCTTTTGTTGTAATTGAAGAATTTGGAATTTTTAATCCCTTTTGGTTGGACAACAAAAGCTCCACATTCATAAAACGCTCTTTTCCATAACGAATCATGGAATTGGTCAATGCCAGATTGACAAAATACTGATTATCACGGTTGGATATAGTATAGGTACATACTGCAGTATTTCCGTCCTTACAGAAGCGAATTTTCATCACATCATCCACAGAGAGCTCTTCAGCCAGCTTCTTGGCAACCGGCACCACAATGTACCATTTCTCACTGGTAATGAGCTTGTACGCAGGATCACCGGAATTAATCTGTTCTCTGGTATTTAAGGCCTCCTTTTTATAATTACTCATATCAAAGCAGGAGGAATTATAGTTTTCAAGGGTAATTCCTTCATAGCCATCCACGTCGTACATGACGATTCCGCTTTTCGGAGGTCTCTTTAAGGAGAAAAGATTGCCCGCTTCCGCCGAATGAATTTCCTCTGATAAAGCAGCATATCCGCTCAAATTTACTGCCTGGGTAATGGTAGAATCCAAATTTTCCTTAAGGTCTCGTGCTTCAAAGAATTCATTGGAGTTGTAGGTGGCATGAAAGGCTCCGAGCAATGTAGAAATCTCATTGATATCCGAGGAGCCAAGAGTAAATGGAGCATCTTGAATCTGTTTTGCTAATGTGCCTTTTGTATCCACGGAGTATATATTATCTACAACAGAAGCCTTTTCTCCCCCTTTCCAATAATAGTCTACATAACCGGTCTGGTCTGCATATACAATCTCTTCACTACGGATAATCAGACCCTTATAGATATTATTTGCAGCAATGGTTCCTTGTTTGACTTCATAAACAGATACATTAGGACCTGTTACATAGAGAAAAATATTAACCAGGAGATATATGATTATTAAAATAAAGATAACCAGGCTAAAATGAAATCCATTTCCTCCCGGATATTTGACAATTTTCTGATTCTTATTCAATGAAAAACCTCAATTCCCTTTAAAAAAGAGGATGTGCTTACACATCCTCTTTCTCATTTTATGTTGGTGCATTCCTTTAACCGTTTCGACCTATAAAGAAATAACAACCTTTGCCTTAGCACATTCAGGAAGTGCTTCAAGATTCTTTGATACACTTAACACGAATTTAATCTTATACTTTTCACTAATCACATCGAGCTTCTCAATGGCTTTGCAGATATCTTCTTCAGAAGAGAGTCCTGCAATTGTAAGGAAGCTGTCCAGATACATATCTTCAAGATCATTGTCCTGGGAAATAATGCCACAGATAAATCCCATAAACTCATCACAGTTACCAATTGGGTAATCTGCTACGTTGATGAGGCGAACCTTGTTACTCAGCTCATACATGTGTTTCTGACTTTTATCAAGATAAACGACATTTCCGTTTGCTGTCTCTACGGAAGCATTTACTTTTGCTAAAAGTTCTTTGGTCTTACCTTTTCCTTTTTCACCACAAATAATTTCTATCATTGTTTTGCCCTCCGGATTATGTGAAAAATACTTTATGAAGTTGATAAAATAATTATATTATACTAGATATAAAAACACAATGACTAATTAGCAAATCCCGATAAGATTTCATTCATTAAAAGATATAAATTATGTCTGCAGTCTGCCTTAAAGACAATGCTGACAATCTTCTCACCTCTGGAATTCTGGGAAAGTAAAACCAGACAATAGCCTGCTTCGAAGGTAGTGCCGGTCTTTCCTCCGATTACCTGAAATCCATCCGGAGTTTTGATATTTCCTTTCAGATAACCGTTGGTATTGTGATAATTGTGAGTCACACTATCCCCGTTCTTATTGGTATAATTAGCATCGTAGGATTTGGTAGAGATAATGGACACAAAGGTCTCATTCTCTATGGCAGCAGAAAACAAAAGGTACATATCGTAAACGGTGGTATAATGATTGTCATCAGGCAAACCATGGGGATTCACAAAATGACTATTGGTAGCTCCAAGAGCCGCCGCTTCCTGATTCATCACCTCTGCAAACGCTTCCTCTGAGCCGGAATAATACTCCGCAAGAGCAATGGCTGCATCGTTTCCGCTGCAAAGCATAAGCCCATACAGCAGGTCTCTGACAGAAAGGACATCTCCCTCCGCCAGATACGCCACCGAAGAATCGGGAGCCTGATCAGCTGCATGAGCAGATACGGTGGTATAATCATCCAGATTCCCGTACTTACAGATAATTAGTGCTGTAAGTATTTTGGTAGTACTTGCAGGATAGAGCTTCCCATATATATTCTGGTTATACAGGACCTCATTTGTAGTAAGGTTAAACGCACCTGCACCCTGGGCCACCCAGGCATCTGTCTGTTCCGTTCCAAAATCAGTTGTCCCGGTTACACATAAATTTTTAGCAAAATAATCGGTATTTCCTGTGCTATGTGATGTTGCAGCCAAAGAAGAATCATATACACGGTAAGCATTCTCCACCGGTGCACTTGCACATCCTGTCATAAAAAGAGCTGCTAAGCAGATGATACTCAGCAGACTCTTGGTCTTACTTATACATTTCACGCCAATCCAAATCTCCTCTATCTAGTGATCGAATCAATAATTCTGCAGTGGCAAGGTTCGATGCCAATGGAATATTGTGTTCATCGCAAAGTCGAATAATATTATTAACATCAGGTTCATGAGACTTTGGTTTCATAGGGTCTCGAAGAAAAATAACCAAATCAATCTCATTATGCTCAATCTGAGCACCTAATTGCTGACATCCCCCAAGATGTCCTGCCAAATATTTGTGAACCTGCAGATTTGCAACTTCCTCAATTAGCCTTCCGGTAGTGCCTGTGGCATATAAATCATTTTTGCAAAGGATACCACGATAGGCAATACAAAAATTCTGCATTAGTTTTTTCTTGGAATCATGTGCTACTAAACCTATATTCATAGCCCAATCTCCTCCTTATCTTGATTTCTATCATAAAATATGAATTAACGGTATTTTTTGGGTTGTAGGCCCACATTTAAGACAAGTCCAATTGCAATAAAAAGGGACATCAGGGAGGTAAGTCCATAGCTTACGAAGGGCAATGGCACTCCCGTATTTGGAAATAATCCGGTAGCTACGCTTACATTGACGAAGGACTGAAAACCGATGAGTGTTGCCACACCACAGCATATCATACTTCCGTACATATCCTTAGCCTTGTAACCGATACGAATACATTTAAGAACAATCAGTAACAATAAAATAATGATTAAGGCTGTTCCTACAAAACCCAGTTCCTCTCCTGCGACTGCTAAAATAAAGTCAGTCTGAGGTTCAATAATAAAACCGGTATTTTTCATAGAGGTGGCTACAGAATTATCTAACCCTTTTCCGGTAAGCTGGCCGGAACCAATTGCCATAATGGAATTGCGCTGCTGTGCAGCGATATCAGAGTATTGCTTGTCCATAGGATATAGCCAGGACATAATTCTGCGATACTGATAGGGCTCCAATATTTCCGATCCTTTTTGAATAATAACCACTAATCCTACGATGACAGTGGGTATTCCGATGGATAATGCACCTATGACTATTTTATAACTTAATCCGCCAATAAACAAGAGCATAATAAAAATAAATGCGGTAATAATGGTGGTAGACAAATCAGGCTGTGATTTAATCAAATACAAAGGAACCGCTGCCAGTGCAAGACTAATGAGCCAAATCTTTGGGGTATTGATCTTCTCTGTGTATTTCGTAAAAAAGTAAGAGAAAAAAAGGATAAATACGATCTTGGCCAACTCGGATGGCTGAAATTGAATACCGGCAATTTCCACCCATCTTACAGAACCATTTGCCCCTTCTCCCATAAACTTTACCATGGTAAGAAGTCCAATAATTCCAACGTAATAGAACCATACAAATTTTAGTAAAAAAGAATAATCCATCAAAGAAACAATCACCATAATGATAAGACCACCTATAAACCCTAAAATCTGTTTGTTTTGTACAGATTCCTTGGCACTTCCTATGAGCATAATCCCAATGATGGAAAGGATTACAACGTATATAATTAAATCAAAATGATAATTCTTTAATTTATACTGTTTAAACATACCGGGTACTTCTTCTTTCTTTTATCTTTTACTCTTTCGCTCTTACTATTTACTCTTTTACTATTGATCTCTTGCTATTATTTTTGGCTATGAATCACTTACTGTTTCATCACTTATTCTTCAAACATGATTTTTATCTTGTAGTTTCCGTTTGTATCAAAGTACTTGTCAACCACTTGGCGCAGCTCTATATTAAGCTGTTTTTTTTGGGACTCTGTCAGGTCATAACAATTTTGCTGATTCAAATCCCGAATTCTTGAAATGGCAACCTCATGATCTTGCGTAAGATTCCACAGCCGGAAGCTCATAGGACACTGCTCCTTTCTGATAGATTTTTTTCGCAATGTCAATAAATGCTTCTTTGGTTTTTCTTTTCAGGTTCAGATAAGGAATACCGATATTCTGGCTAATAGGTATATTTTCATCATACGGTATTTTTCCTAACAAGGTTACCTCAAGAAGCTCTTCCATGGGCGCAATTCCCATCCGTCTGCTTTCAAACAGATGTCTTTTGGTCTCTTCATGCATAATCATATGCTCACAACAGATTCCGCGATAATCAAGAATATCCTTTACCTTTCTGGCGTCGTGAAGAGAAGCGATTCCCCCTGTGGTCACCAGAATTGCCTCATCCACAAGACTGGTTGCAAAATCAAAGCCCGGGCCAATTCCAGCAGGACAATCCAAAAGAATGTAATCATACTGATTTCTAAGATATGCAATTAATCTGCACCATTGGTCCTTGTATCGGCTCAACTGAAGCATATTGCAGGGAGCCGGCAACAAATAAAGGTTGGGAGCGTTCTTATAACGTATAATTGCTTGATGCAAGGCACATTTCTGCTCTAAGACATCTAACAAATGATACTGAATTCGCTGCTCAATTCCAAGTACTACATCAAGATTTCTAAGACCTATATCTAAATCAATGGTCAAAATCCTTTTCTCTAATAGTGAAAGTCCAATTCCAACGTTGGCCACAGCTGTGGTTTTTCCAACGCCGCCTTTTCCGGAAGTAAAAACAATTACTTCTCCCACTGGAAGACCTCCTATTATTTATTTAGTCGTGACTGGTTCCATCCAAGGTCACTGCACTAGCATCCTCCTCTGCAACTCCGTCCACTAAAGTTGCTGTATCTTCTGTTTGGAAATAATAAGCAAACACATTTCTTGCAAGCTGTGCTGCATTATGTGAACTACCACCATAAGAAATTCTGGTTGCAATGGTTATCTCAGGATTATCAAATGGTGCATAGCCTACAAACAACGCATGGTTTGGTCTGGTTTCAACCTGCTGGGCAGTACCTGTTTTACCGGCACATACCACAGGGAACTCATCAAAGCAGCTCAAATCCTCTACCACTCCTCTCATACCATTATAGATGGTATCCCAGAGCTGAGGTGCCATAATATCGCTGATGGAAGCGTCCTTTGGCTGATAGTCGGACAGTACATTTCCATCGGAATCAACGATGCGATTCATCAGCTGATAATCATAGACATTTTGTGTAACCAGAGAGGTTACATAACGGGATAATGAAACCGTGGTAAAGTTGTTATTTGACTGACCGATTGCCGCCATAACCGGATATTCATCCGCAATCTGCGGCTGATTCTCAACCACCTCAAGTCCCGTTACTTCATCTAAGCCAAAAATGGAAGCATATTTTTGAATTCGGCTGATACCAAGCTCTTCATTGTACTTTCCGGTACTGTCAATACTCATATCATATCCCACAGAATAGTAGAATACGTTACATGAGTTCTTAATAGCTCCTTCTACATTCAGATTTCCATGACCGCTGTGATTCCAACATTTTGGTTTGTTGTCGACCTGGTCAAAAACACCGGTACAATTGATCTCTGTAGAAGTATCAATCTTATTTTCCAAAAGACCGGCTACCGATGTGACCATTTTAAATGCGGAACCGGGAGCGGTTTTTTCCTGAGTTGCATAATTGTACTGTGGCTTTGAAAGGTCATCATTTAACTGGGCAAAATATGCGGAATCCACGCTGTTGGCCAGGCGATTATTATCGTATCCCGGGTAGCTTACCAAGGCTTTAATGCATCCGGTTTTGGTGTCTGTCAATACCACAGAGCCGGTACACGGATCAAGGGCAAGCTGTGCCGGAGTAATTTCAATGTTCTTGATCTTGTCCATCAAAAAAGCGTATGGAGTTAAGGAGCCATTCTGTAAAGCTTCTACCGTTTCCTTATCATATTCCAGCTTGTTCTGATCATATAATATCAGACAAAGAGTTTTTCCATCGATCTGGTTAGCCTCAACCATATACTGAAGAATGATTTTGGAGAAGCCCTTTTCCTTTACAATCTGATCACAAATGTATTGGCATAATACCTCGTAGATTTCACCAGAATCTGCGTACTGCTCATCCACATCCAGTGTGGTAATATCAACCCATTGCTTTGCAATACAATGATTTAAGTATTCTCTCGGACTAATGTTATTGTTTTTCCAGTTTATGTATACCTCGTCGTTGGTATCAATATTGGCGGTTACAAGAACATCATTGGTTTTTAACATGGAGATAATATAGGTAAAATAATCCAATAGCTCCTCGGTCATCTGCTTATTAACCGTAGCATTTGCACTTGTGAGCTCCTGGGAGATCCAGTTGACCACTTCCGCCTGTCTTACCTCAAACAGCCCCTGAATTGCCTTTTCATTTTCGGAGGCATCCTCCGATGTAAAATGAGAAATATCTACCACATTATTCTTCATCAGAGCATTGTACACATCATTGGAGGAATATAATCCACTTTTGATACTGTTATAGACAATTCCTGCCAGCTCCTGCTCTAACAATAAATAGGTATTCTTCTGAAGCTCCGCATCAATGGAAAGATACAAATCATCTCCGGCTTTTGGCTTAGTAGAATCAACCACCTCAACAATACGTCCCACATTGTCTATGTAGACGTTTTCGTTTCCATTTATTCCTCTAAGGTAGCTTTCGTAATATTGCTCCAGTCCGGATTTTCCCACTACATCATTGGTGGTATAGCTTTCATCCTTTTGAGATAATTCGTCATATTCCTGCTGTGAAATCTTACCAGTATAACCAATTAATGACGCAAAGTACTCGCTATCGTTGTATTTTCGGATGGTGTCCTCTTGAATCTCAACACCGGTAAGAATATCCGAGTGCTCATTGATAAAAGCCACAGTTGCATCTGACACATCAGTAGCAATGGTGGAAGTCTTATATCTGGTATAACGGTTCTGAGAAATTGCATTGCGGACAACCACAATTTTGTAAGCCATTTCCCGACCATATTTCTCCTCATCCACCTGATATTTATTGTCATCATGCATCAAAAAATTCATGACCTGTTCTGCTGTGGCGGAAGACTCGTCAAATCCAAACTTTTTGTTGTACCCCAATTTGTCATAAGAGGCTTGTCCAAAGGTATCTGCAAGGAATCGCTCCAGAGTTGTTCCCGAAACATTGAAGCAAAAGGAATCATCCTCCGGAACATAAGAAATGGCAAAGTCATTAGCTAAAGCATCCCCATTTTTTTCCAATCCCACAATCACCTGATAAATAACGTCGTTGATATCCTCATTTTTGGTTCTTGAAGATTCAAAAATATCGGAAATGACCACCGAATAGGCCAGCTCGTTATAGGCAAGCAAATTGCCATTACAGTCATATATATTACCTCTGGCTGCATTTAAGGTAATGTCCGTATTAATTTGTAATTCAAAGTTCTCTTCAAAATATGCACCCTTTATAACCTGCAGGTAGAACACTCTTACAATTAAAAGTGAAAAGCATGCAACCATAAAGGCGCCCAGTACAAAGAGACGGGAGGTGAAGAATTTTTTCAAGCTGTCCCAAAAATCATACATGAAACTTTGTCGCCCTCCTTGTCTGTATTTTGTCCATTTTCTGATTTATCCAAAGGAATAAAGGGTAAAGGAAAATGGCAATAATCATCGTGTAAACAAATTCCGGCAAAATAATAGCTCTCAGATAATACAAAAAAGAGTATCTGCTTCGAAACAAAAATCCAATAAAGTAGATTACCAGGTTCTGACTCAAATCGCTAAGACCGATCATCAATAATGGCAGCTTTAAATCGTCCGGATAAAAGTGCTTTTGGAACATACCGTTGATAAATCCTACATACATAAACAGTAAAGCATAAGCACCCAGATAAAAACCGAAAAAAATGTCAATAAGGAGCCCGCAAAAGAAACCCAAAAACATTCCTTCCTTTTTTCCTCTCATAAAACCAAAGGAGGAAACGAGAATAATCATCAGGTTTGGAACAATTCCGGCAAACGAAAGTCCCTGAAATACGGTTGTTTGCAATATAAAATTGACTACCACAATTAGAAAAAGGCAGATAACGCGATATATCATGAAGCACTCCTCTATTCTTCGGTGTCCTGAATTATTTGACTGTCATCGCCGACAACCTTTATTTCTTTGATGACAAGAACTTCTTCAATGTGTTCAAAATCAACCACCGGTGTAATGGTTCCTGATTTCGTAAGGTTATTGGAATTCTCCTCAATCGTATTGATGTATCCTATCAGAATTCCCTGCTGATATCGATCTGAAATATAGGAGGTGACAACGGGATCTCCTATTTTGACCTCGTTATCGGTATCTCTAAGCTCCTGGAAGGTGATGACAGATTCCTGATTCATGGTCTGCAAATTTCCGCAGACGGTGAGATTGTCATTGGTAGTGGTAACCATACCGCTGACCTTGTTTGAATCATTGATTACGGTACGTATTTTGGAGAAATTAGGTCCCACATCCGTTACAATTCCTACGAGTCCGCTACCGGCGATTACGTTCATCCCCGGAGCAATTCCGTCATTGGCGCCCTTGTCAATGGTAAAGACAGAAAACCAGTTTCCGCTATCCTTTGCAATGACATTTGCTGCGACCTTATCATAGCTTGGATATTTTTCATCTAACTCTAAAAGCTCGCGATAATTATCCAGCTCATACTGTTCCAGCTTATTAACCATAAGCTGATTCGTCAAATCATCAACCTGAGCCTTCAGCTGCTCGTTCTCTGCTATTACATCCTTGAGATTTCGGAATATCTCCGTCTTCTCATTTGCCCACAGACCAATGGAATTGATTCCCTTCTGCATTGGAACAAAAACATACCCAGCGACCCCATTTAAAGGGCCCCCGGATATATTTAAAATCAAGCTTGCAAAGATCGAAACAATACACAAAAGTGTCATTGCAAGTAACGTATATTTGGTTGGAATTCTTTTCTTTTTGTTGCGACTGTAAATACGCTTCATAGTATCCTCTATCTCAATGATGTAGCTTTCATGGTAAATGGAAGCTTTTTATATTTGGAATCACTGACAATCTTCACCAGTCCTCGAACTGCACAGGATTCCGGTTCATCGCAGGTATTTACCTTGATTCCGGTGATTTCCTGGAAGAGCTTGTCAAGATTATGTATCATTGAACCACCGCCGGTAATATAAATTCCAGAATGAATAATGTCCTTGGCAAGCTCAGGTGGAGTTTTCTCAAGAATCATCTTAATGGAGGTACAGATAGATTCTAAATTTCCTTTGATGGCATTGTAAATGGCTTCTGCGTTAACATCCATCTGAATTGGAAGTCCGCTGACCACGTCACGTCCTACCACATTCATGACCTCTGTACGACCCGGAAGTCCGGAGCCAAGTCCCTCCTTCAGAGATTTTGCTGTCTTTTGACCGATTACAAGATTATATTCCTTTCTCATGTAGCTGATGATGGATTCATCAATTCGATTGCCACCAAAATGCAACAAATCGCTTAACACAAGTCCACCCAGTGAAATAACAGAAATCTCTGTGGTATCAGCTCCCATATCTACCACCATAACACCCGTAGGTTCATTGACATCAAGTCCAAGACCTACAGCGTCGGCAATTGGCTTCTCACATAAAAGGACATTTTTCGGTTTGAATTTGCTCTTGTAAAACAGTTCGTAAAATGCACGTTTCTCTACATCTGTGATATCGGTAGGAACTGCAACGATGAACTCTGCCCCCTTCATCTTTCCTTTGTTTTTTTCTTCTAGATACTCGTAGAGAACATTCTGAAGGAAATTGAAGTCTGCAATGACACCATTTACAACAGGGAATGTGACCTGAATGGATTCCGGTGCTTTTTCATACATTGCATACGCAGCATCACCATAAGCATATATCTGGTTCTTATTAATGACTGCAATGGTGTTCTTTTCCTGCAGAATTTTGCCTGTTGATTTGCAGAACACCTTAAAATTACAAGTTCCAAGATCTATTCCGTAGACATTGTTATTCATGAATTTTCTCCTTTTCCCGGGATGGTACATTTATAATTGCTCTTGTTTTCGAAAGCTGTAATAGGTTAAATCGCCGATAATAATATGATCCTCCAATGGAATTTCCATAATCCGAGAACACTCTTTTATCTGTCTGGTAGCAAGAATATCTTCCTTACTTGGTGTCGGATCACCCGTCGGGTGATTATGTATTAATATAAAATACCCGGCATCGTATTTTAATGCTTTTTGAAACAATTCTCTAGAGGAAAATACTGCCTGATTGAGAGTACCGTTTGCTAGAATCTCGTCTCCCAAAAAGCCGCATTTCATGTCAAAAAAGCATGCCACTAACATTTCCTTGCTCAAATGCCTCATAGACTCCATATAGTATTCAGCCACCTCATCTGAGTTATACATGAAGATTCGATCTGCGGATCTGGTCTGTGCAATCCTCCTTGATAATTCACAGATAGCCTTTAACTGAATTGCCTTTACAGGTCCGATTCCGTCAAAGGAAAGTAGTTCCTTATAGCTGTACTTATAGAGGTTTAACAGATTTTCTTCCCTGTCCTCCAATAGCTCCATGGACACCTCCAGTGCTGATTTCTGACAGGTCCCATTCTTGATAATGATTGCCAGCAGTTCAGCATCACTAAGTGCCTCCGGACCTTTGGAGAGAAATTTCTCATAAGGTTGCTGATCCTTTGGAAGTGTTTTCATCGTTTTGTGATTTGTAGTTTTTTGTCTCATATTCCCCTTTCACTCTCCCGATGTGTAAAGGAACAACAAAACTTTCAAAATATTTTATCATAACTAAACTAGCTTCACAAGGTTACGCTCATAAAGTTTTTGCAAACTCATCATAATACCGTACTTGGCATGATAATAAGTCAATCCCCCTTGGAAATATACCGCGTACGGCTCCTTTAACGGACCATCCGCTGAAAGCTCAATAGAGGAGCCCTGTACAAAGGCGCCGGCCGCCATAATAACGTCACTGTCATATCCCGGCATCGCCCATGGTTCCGGAGTGACATAGCTGTCCACCGGTGCCGCAGCCTGAATTCCTTCACAGAACGCGCACAGTGCTTCCGGAGTTTTCAGTTCCACTGCCTGAATAATATCATGCCGAGACTCAGTGCCATTTGGAACCACACGATAGCCAAGCTTCTCATAGATATTGGCAGCATAGATTGCGCCCTTTAAGGCTCCGTTCACTACCGTTGGGGCAAGGAAAAAGCCCTGGAAAAAGGAACCGATCACTCCCAGAGAGGCGCCCACCTCTTTTCCAAGTCCGGGAGAGGTCAGACGGTAAGCTGCGTTCTCCACACATTCCTTCCTGCCAACAATATAACCACCAATCGGAGCTAAACCTCCTCCCGGATTTTTAATCAAAGAACCCACAATCATATCAGCACCAACCTCAAGAGGTTCTCGCTCCTCTACAAATTCACCGTAGCAGTTGTCCACCATACAGATAACATCCGGTTTTATGGATTTGATAAACGAAATCAGCTGTCCAATACGTTCCACAGAAAGGGTTTTTCTTGTGGCATATCCTTTGGATCTTTGAATGGTTACAAGCTTAGTGCGTTCATTTATGGCATTCTTAATTCCTTCAAAATCAAACTCATCCCCATCTATGAAATCCACCTGGGCATAGGTAACTCCATATTCTGCTAAAGATCCAACTGAAGACCTTATACCAATTACCTCTTCTAAGGTATCATATGGCTTTCCAACCGGAGAAAGAAGCTCATCTCCCGGTCTTAAGTTCGACATTAAAGCAAGGGCAAGGGCATGGGTTCCACAGGTAATCTGGGGACGAACTAAAGCCGCTTCCCCCCGAAAGGTATCGGCATAAACCTGTTCTAACACATCACGGCCCAGATCGTTATATCCATATCCGGTACTTCCTGCAAAGCATTCTGCACTTACATGGTTTTTCTGCATTGCTTTTAAGACCTTCATCTGATTCATTTCAGCAATGGCATCCAGTTTTTCAAAGCGCTCCTTTAAGGAGTCCTCTATGTCATTGCAAAACTGCAAAACCTCAGGGCAAATTCCCATATTTTCATATACTTCATTTAAAGACTGATTCATCTATTTCTAATTCCTTTCTAATGACCTTTTTCTCCTTTGCCTATGATACCCTTATCCGAAAGGATGTCCAGCATTTTTTTTAGAATTCGGTCCTCTTCATAAGAAAAATCCTGTTTGTTTAACCAGATTACATCCTTTTCTCTACGAAACCAGGTAAGCTGGCGTTTGGCAAAATGTCTGGTCTCCTGTTTCACCGTGTCAATTGCCTCCTCCAAAGAACAGTTCCCGTCCAAATAATCCAGAATCTCTTTGTATCCAAGGCCTTGCATCGAAACCATATCCTTGGTACATCCCATAGCCTTTAAGCTTTGTACTTCCTCTACAAGACCATTTTGCACCATACGATCCACTCTGGTATCAATGCGTTGATAAAGCTGTTCTCTCTCATCGTTCAATACAAAATATGCAAAATTGTAAGGAGATTCCTTTTGTGACTCTTCCTCATTATGTTTTGAGATCGGAGTCTTGGTAAGATGATAATACTCCAAGGCACGAATCACCCGTTTCACGTTATTTTCATGTATTTTCTCATAGGATATCGGATCAATATCCCTAAGCTTCTCATGAAGTGCATGATTTCCAAATTCCTTTGCATAGGCTTCCTGCTCACTTCGAAAAGAAAAATCCTGGTCCTGTTTGGCAAATTCCACCTGATAAAGCAGGGCCTGAATGTAAAAACCGGTTCCGCCAACCACAATGGGAAGTTTTCCGCTTTCATAGATTTCCTCTAAGGCCTTATCCGCAAGCTCCTTGAATCTGGCAATATGAAATTCCTCAAAGGGCGAAATCACATCAACCAGATAGTGAGGGACTCCATCCATTTCTTCTTTTGTGATTTTTGCAGACCCAATATCCATATGTTTATATACCTGCATGGAGTCTGCAGAAATAATTGCTCCGTTCACTGCTTTTGCCAAGGCAATGGAAAGAGCTGTTTTTCCAACTGACGTTGGTCCTGTGAGAACCACAAGGGGTCTTTTATTTAGACTCATGTAACAATCCTCTTAAATTTCTTTTCAATCTCTGACTTGGTCATGGAAATAATGGTTGGTCTTCCATGAGGACAATTGTATGGATTTTCAAGTCCTAACAATTCATCAATCAATGCCTTCACCTCATTCAGGGATAATTGATGATTTCCCTTAACAGCGGCTTTACACGACATGGTTGCCACCTTTTCCAGAATCAATTCCGGAGTATTCTTGGATAGGTTTGCTCCAAAATCATCTAACATCTCAAGAAATAAATCCTTCATATCCAGCTGAAATAGGTTATCTGGTACGGCAGTAATCAAATATTCCTTTCCTCCGAAGCCCTCTACCTCATATCCAAAGGTCTCAATTTCCTTACGATACTTTTCAAGCATCTCAGCCTCCCTTGCATCTAAGGTCAATACAATAGGAGGTTGAAGCTGCTGTGAGGTAAACTCTCGGGTGTGAAGTCTTTTCATCATCCGTTCATACAGCACCTTTTCATGGGCCGCATGCTGGTCAATTACAAAAAGCTTGTCTTCCATTTCCACAAGCCAATAGGTTTGGAAAAGCTGACCAATGATATGGTGCTTTTCTTTATTCTCCTTTGACAGGAAAACAGGGTCTAAATCCCCCAATGTCATTTCCCTATAATGGGACACCTGCCCTTCTGCAACCTTTACCGAAGGAAGGGGTTTGGTATGGTCTGGGTATTCTCTGTGGTAAGGACTATCCTTAGCTACCGCCTTTCGAATATCATTGATACGTCTGGCTTCAAAAGGCTCAGGAGCAGGCTCTGAGATGACAGGCTTATATGTGACCTTCTTCTCCTTCGTCACCGACACCTCCTGAATCAAATCTCTTCCATACAGACTATCCTGGATTACCTGAAATAATTCCTGATAGATCTCTTGAGCCGATTCAAAACGGATTTCCATTTTGGTTGGGTGGACATTTACGTCCAGCTTATCACCGGGAAATGTAAAATGAAGTACTGCAAACGGATACTGATGCTGCATAATAAAAGCTTTGTATCCATCCTCAATGGCCTTATTCAAAAGAGCACTTTTTATGTATCTTCCATTGATAAACACATTTTCATAGCTTCGATTTCCTCTGGTGACAGATGGTTTACCAATAAAGCCTTCCACCTCAAAATGCTCGCAGGATTTTTTTATCTCCAATAGATTTCCGGTGATATCCCTGCCATAGATATGATAGATCACATCCTTTATTTTTCCATTTCCGGAGGTGTGGAGCTTGGTCTGATTGTTCTGGATATATTTAAAGGAAATATGCGGATGAGAAATCGCCAATTTCTCAATCATATCGGTAATATAGTTCCCCTCTGTCTGAGCCGATTTCAGGAACTTTCTTCTGGCAGGAGTATTGTAGAACAAATCTCTCACCAAAAAAGTAGTGCCATCCGGTGCTCCAATCTCCTCCATGGACAGTTCTTTGGAGCCTTCAATCACATAGCGCACTCCATTTAGTGCCTCCGGAGTCTTAGTAATCAACTCCACTCTTGCAACAGCAGAGATGCTGGATAAGGCCTCCCCGCGAAAGCCCAAGGAATGGACAGAAAGCAAATCCTGTACGGTCCGGATTTTGCTTGTGGAATGTCTAAGAAACGCCAGAGCTATCTGATCCTTATGAATTCCACATCCATTGTCTGTAATACGAATAAAGGAGAGTCCTCCCTCCTTTATTTCCACTGTAATTGCAGTAGAGCCTGCATCAATGGCATTTTCCACCAATTCCTTTACCACGGAAGAAGGACGCTCTACCACTTCTCCTGCAGCGATTTTGTCAATTGTATCCTGAGATAGTAATGCAATTTCTGCCATCATTTTCTCCTAGCTTTACCAACGGTTTTTTACTTTGTTCTGCAATTCATAAAGCTTATTCAAGGCCTCAAGTGGTGTCAGATGACCAATATCTACATTTTTTAGTTCTTCAATAATATCATCATTTGACACCGTGTCAAATAGAGACATCTGTGTCATATCTACTTCATCCAGATGTTCCTTTTTCTTTTTAACGGAAGAGCCATCTTCCACGGAAATATTGCGGATGGTCTCTGTAATATCGTTCTCCAAGAGCTGATTCACAATCTCTTTTGCCCTTTCGATTACCGAGTCCGGAACTCCCGCAAGCTTTGCCACCTGAATACCATAGCTCTTATCCGCACCGCCCTTTACGATTTTACGTAAAAAGACAATGTCATCCCCATTCTCTTTTACCGCAATACAATAGTTGTTGACATTATCAAGCTTACCTTCTAACTCAGTCAGCTCATGATAATGAGTGGCAAACAATGTTTTGGCCCCAAGAAGCTTTGGATTGCTAATGTGTTCTACCACAGCCCAGGCAATACTAAGTCCGTCAAAGGTTGAGGTTCCCCGACCAATCTCGTCCAATATCAGAAGGGAACGACTGGTTGCGTTTCGAAGGATATTGGCAACCTCATTCATTTCCACCATAAAGGTACTCTGTCCCGATGCCAAATCATCCGATGCACCTACACGGGTAAAAATACGATCCACAATTCCGATATTGGCACTTTGTGCAGGTACATAACTGCCAATCTGAGCCAAAAGTACAATAAGTGCTGTCTGTCTCATGTAGGTGGATTTACCGGCCATGTTGGGACCCGTAATAATGGAAATACGATTTTTTTGATTGTCTAAGTACGTGTCGTTGTCGATAAACAAATCATGGTGAATCATCTTCTCCACAACCGGATGACGACCGTTTTTAATGTCAATCACACCATCCTCGTTGATTTTCGGACAGCAATACTGGTTTTGATCCGCAACCAGCGCAAGAGAGACAAAGGCATCTAACTTAGCGATTGCTTTTGCTGTCTTTTGAATTCTGGAAACCTGTGAGCCGATATGATCTCGTACCTCTCGAAACAGTTCATACTCCAGATTAACTAATCTCTCCTCAGAGCCAAGAATCATATCCTCCATCTCCTTTAGCTTTGGAGTGATGAAGCGCTCTGCGTTGGTAAGGGTCTGTTTACGTATGTAATAATCCGGAACCTGATTTAAGAAGGAATTGGTTACCTCAATATAGTATCCGAATACTTTGTTAAATCGGATGCGAAGATTCTTGATTCCGGTAGCCTCCTTCTCGCTTGCTTCCAGATCCGCAAGCCAGTTTTTCCCTTCTGTTTTGGCCATCCGAAGCTGATCCACCTCCGGATGATAGCCCTCCTTGATTAAGTCTCCTTCACGGATGGTAATCGGCGGTTCGTCCAAAATAGAACGCTGGAGCAAATCGTAAAGATCCTTTAGGCTATCGAAATCATTTCGAATTTCTTCTGCCATATCTCCCTCTAAATCCTGCAGCAAAGTCTCAATTGCCGGCAGCATTTCTAAGGAATTACGAAATGCAATCAAATCTCTTGGATTGGCACTCTGATACGTAATTCTGGTAATCAGTCGCTCCAAATCGTAGATGGGATTCAAATACTCCCGCAATTCCTCTCTGGTAATCACATTGTCATTTAGCGTACCGATAAATCTCTGACGCTTCAGAATTTCATCCCGATCGATAAGAGGCTGTTCCACAAAGGAGCGAAGCATTCTTGCGCCCATTGCAGTCTTGGTCTTGTCCAACACCCAGAGCAGGGAGCCTCTTTTTTGTTTCTCACGAAGGGTTTCAACCAGCTCCAGATTTCGTCTACTGGAGCTGTCAATAATCATGTATTTGCCGATGGAATAAGGCTGAATCCCAATGATATTGGACAAATCATTTTTCTGGGTTTCCATCAGGTATTTGAGAAGTGCACCTGCAGCAAGGACACCGCAGTCATAGTCTGTAAGTCCAAGACCTTCTAACTGCTTAACCTTAAAATGCTCCAAAATGGTGGTCCTTGCAAGCTCATCCCCAAAATACCAGGCATCAAGGGGAGAGACTGCTATATGAAGACGATGTTTGATATCCTCCAAATCTAAGCCACTCATAAGTAAGGATTCATTACAGATCAGCTCTGATGGAGCAAATCGGTTCAATTCATCTAATAGTTTTCGTTCGGAATCAACCTCCGTAACGAAAAAGTCACCTGTGGTAACATCCGCTGTGGCAATTCCATAGCGATTTCCCAGATAAACAATACACATAAGATAATTGTTTTTGGTTTCATCAAGGCTTTGCATATCCAGATTGGTGCCGGGTGTTACAATACGAACCACTTCACGCTTAACCAGGCCCTTTGCCTCTTTGGGATCCTCTACCTGTTCACAGATAGCCACCTTATGACCATTGGAAACCAATCGATTCAAATATCCATCCACCGCATGAAAGGGAATCCCACACATCGGTGCACGCTCTTCCAGACCGCAGCTTTTCCCGGTAAGAGTCAATTCCAACTCTTTTGACACCAGAATTGCGTCATCAAAAAACATCTCATAGAAATCACCTAATCGATAGAACAAAATGCAATCCTTGTATTCTTCCTTTGTCTTCAAATATTGTTGCATCATAGGTGTAACTTCATCATGTAACACGTTCATAACCTCACATCACTCTATATTTCTCAATTATTTTTTCCGCTACCTTAAGGCCATCCATCGCTGCAGACATGATTCCCCCTGCGTATCCGGCCCCCTCACCACAAGGATATAGACCGGAAATATTACTTTCCAGGGAATCCGAACGAACGATTCTTACCGGGGAAGAGGTCCTGCTTTCCACACCACTGAGGATTGCATCCGGGCGGTCAAATCCATCCATAATCTTCCCAAAGTGTTCCATTCCGGCCATAAAGCACTCCTCCATCTCCTCAGAAAACAGCCCTCTCAGATTCTGAAATACACTCTCTCCTTTACAGGTAGAAGAAAAAGCTCCATAGTCCTTACTGACCACATTCTTACAATAATCACCATACAGCTGCTGGGGAATTTTCCCTTGCCCCAGCTGATAGCATCGTCTTTCCAGCTGCTCCTGATATCGAACTCCCGCAAGGGGATCCGCCCCTCCGAAGTCCTTCGGACCAACAGATACAATAATTGCACTGTTGGCGTTGGCTCCGTCTCGCCCGGAATAACTCATTCCATTTACAACTGTCTGTCCATCTGCGGACGCAGAATTCACTACATAACCTCCCGGACACATACAAAAGGAATAAACACCTCTTCCACCGGGAAAATTGGAGGTAACTTTGTAGTTAGCAGCAGGCAGTCCTTCCGGATAAGAGCTTCCATACTGACATTCATTGATCATGCTTTGGGGATGCTCCACACGAAATCCAACTGCAAATTGTTTTTGTTCCATGGTTACCTCATGGTCCAAAAGAGTATGAAAGGTATCTCTTGCACTGTGACCGGGAGCAAGAACAACTGCCTCTGAAGGAATCAGTTGATCCCCCACAAAAACCCCCTTCATGGAACCATTTTCAATCAGAAAATCCGTAACCTGATGGGAAAATAAGAAGGTACAGCCCTTTGCTTTTAAATCCTCCCTCATATTCACAAGGACCTTTGCTAATACATCCGTTCCGATATGTGGCTTTGCGTCAATTAAAATATCAGACTGGGCACCATAACGAACAAAGGTTTCCAGCACAAAACGATTTCGTCCCGATGGATCTTTTACGACCGTATTGAGCTTTCCATCGGAAAAAGCTCCTGCGCCGCCCTCACCAAATTGGACATTGCTATCGGGATCTAAGATACCCTCCTTCCAGAAGCGTTCCACGTCTGCAGTACGTTCCTCAACCGCTTTTCCTCGTTCTAATACAATTGGTTTGTATCCAAGAATTGTAAGCAGATAAGCTGCAAACAGACCAGCAGGTCCCGCTCCGATAATACACGGTGGATTCTCCAATACCTGATTACCTGCTTCAGGAAACCGGTAGGTAACCGGCTGGTATTCCATAATCTGTCCCTTGTATTTGCCCTTTCTTGCCTTTGCAAGAATTTTCGTCTCCTGTTCCACCTTTATATCTACCGTATACACATAGAACAGCACCGGCTTCTTGCGTCCATCTATGGATCTCTTTACGATTTCGAAGGATAATAATTGCTCCTGTCTGATCTGCAAAATATGTAAGATTTTTTTCTCCAGCGCCTCTCCATTGTGAGACACAGGAAGTTTTATCTGATTAACACGAATCATCTCATTGCGCTCCTAACCTATCTGGTTTGTAATCGACCGGCAATCATACCGGAACGAAAAGCCCACTGCAAATTATACCCTCCACAGATACCATCTACATCCAAAAGCTCACCTGCAAAATAGAGTCCCAAAACCAGTTTGGACTCCAAGGTATCCCGATGAATCTCTTCACTGACAATTCCACCTGTGCAAATCTGGGCATTGGAATAATCCCTTGTGTCAGTTAATTGAATGGATACATTTTTGCAAAGGGAAACAATCTCTGCAAACAAAGAATCCGAAATATCCTTCATTCTGGTCTTTTTGCTTACGGATAAAACAGATAGCACCCCACTTGCAAGCTTTGGTGGCAAAAGCCCTAAGAAAAAATCTAAAATCTTATCCTCCGGCAGCATCTGAGACCTCCGCTCTGACGCCACCTGCTCCCACTGGCTTTTCGAAAATCTTGGAAATAAATCAATACCTACCTGTACCTTTTTCCCTTCTAAGATAGCACGGGCTGCCAATGAACTAATTTGAAAAACCGGAATTCCCGATATCCCGTATTCGGTAAACTGAATCTCTCCCGTGTTGTCCTCTACAAACTGCCCATCAACAGATAAAGCCACCGTTCCTTCTGCACGAACCCCGGCTAAAGCCTCAAATGGCAAGCCTTCTGCATAAAAACCGCATAATGCCGGCGTAAGTCCGGTAAAATGATGTCCCAAGCCTTCAATCATCGAAAATAGGGAGCCGTCACTTCCAAGCACCGGAGAAGCAAGTAAGCCCGTTGCAAGAATCAGCTTCTGGGAAGTAAAATCTCCGACATTGGTGGATACCATAAAATCTGTAGTTTTTTTAATGGAATTGATTTTCACAGACGTAACAATCTCTACATTTGCACGCAATAGTGCCAGCTCCATTGCCTTTCGAACAGAAGCGGCTGATTCCGAATAGGGATATAAATATCCGTTTTTATCCTTGATAAATATGCCCATTTCTCTTAGATACGCTAACGTATCCTCCTGAGAAACCACATCAAAAACACTGGATAATAGTTTGGCATCTCCATGGTAACACTCTCTTTTCATATAGGTGTTTCCAAGATTACACTTTCCATTTCCAGTGGCAGTAATTTTCTTTCCAATGATATCCTTTTGTTCCAGAATCGTAACCTGATGATTCGATCTTGCAGCTGTTAAGGCTGCAAAAATTCCTGCAGGTCCAGCTCCTATCACTAGTACTTTCATGTCCTTCTCACTTCATCAAATACATTGTATGCACAAACAGTTGAATATTTTTATTTTATCATAGACCTAGTTAACAATCAATGAAACCGCTAGCTAGAATAATTCTCCAAAAACTCATATACCTCTTCCAGTGAGTTAAAGTATATCCCAACTCGCACTTTATCCTGAACACCTTCCGGCAATTCCTTGGTTTTGATTCCTGTGGGAAACAAAGCTTGGGAAAGCTTCGTATCATACACCATCAGCTGATGGCCATCATCCTTAATCAGATACTGTCCCTCCGCTGCTTCATTCATTTCAAACACTTCTACCATCTCCTGGGAGGAAGTGGTTTCACTTTCCATCAGCTCTTGCTCCTTAGGTTTTCCTGAAAAGAAAAAGAAAAAAAAGAATAACAGCAAAATAATGCATAACACCAGATTTTGTCTCATTTTCGTCACCTCAATCTAGTGTCTGCATTATTTCAACTTTTATACCTTTCACCCAAACTAAAACAGATGAAGTTTTTTACAAATTGCAACCAAGGTATCTCCTTTCGGGAAACGGGAAAGCTCCTTCTC
>JALEPP010000125.1 GCA_022767075.1 Agathobacter sp.
TTTTTTTGTAGGTTTTCCGGGGGAGACCGTGGTAGATTTCCAGGATACGTTGGTTGTGGTAAAACAGGTGGGGTATGACAGTGCATATACCTTTATTTATTCCAAACGGACCGGAACACCTGCTGCCGAGATGGAAGATCAGATTCCAGAGGAGGTAGTAAAGGACCGTTTTGATCGGCTTCTTGAGGTGGTTCAGCAATACGCCAACGAAAAATCCATGAGTCTGGAAGGAAAAACCATGACCGTACTTGCGGAAGAGGTCAACGATCACGATAGCAGTCTCATTACCGGAAGATTGGACAACAGCTCCGTTGTGCATTTCAAAGGAACAGAGGATATGATCGGAAATCTTTATCAGGTGCATTTGGATGAATGTAAAGGCTTTTACTATTATGGATCCATTGTGGAATAGAAAACGGTTCATGAAAGGTGACATATGTACGCATATATCAAAGGCATTTTGGCAGAAGTAAATACGGATTCCATCGTGATTGAAAATCAGGGAATCGGATATCAGTTATATGTATCTTTGCAGGCTTTAGAGGAGCTTCCTGCAATCGGTATGGAAGTAAAGGTATACACGTATCTTCATGTAAGAGAGGATGCCATGGTTCTTTTTGGCTTCCCTGACCGTGAGGATTTAAAAATGTTTCAGATGCTTCTTACCGTTAGCGGAGTAGGACCAAAGGGAGCCCTTGGAATTTTATCCGCATTGTCTGGGGATGATTTGCGTTTTGCAATTTTATCAGGAGACTCCAAAGCAATTGCAAAAGCTCCCGGCATCGGTGCCAAAACAGCTCAGAGAGTTATTTTAGAGCTTAAGGATAAGGTCTCTTTGGAAGATGCTTTCGAAACAAAAACCGCGCATATTACCGGTGGTAATGTGATGGTTAACGGCACGGTAAAGAATGAAGCAATCCAGGCTTTAGTTGCACTTGGATATTCATCTTCGGAAGCAATGAAAGCGGTATCTCAGGTTGAGATATCTCAGGAGCATAAAGTAGAAGATGTATTGAAGCTCGCTTTAAAACACATGGCTTTTTAGGTGGTATAGAGGAAAATGGAAAGAAGAGTTATTACGACTACTGTTCTGGAAGAGGATAAGACCATAGAATCTTCACTTCGCCCTCAGCTTTTGAAGGATTACGTGGGGCAGGAGAAGATTAAGGATAATTTGAAGGTATATATAGAAGCGGCCAAAAATCGAGGGGAGGCATTGGATCATGTGCTTTTCTATGGTCCTCCGGGACTTGGAAAGACAACACTTGCTTCCATCATCGCAAATGAAATGGGGACACATCTGAAGGTAACCTCAGGACCTGCAATTGCAAAGCCCGGTGAGATGGCTGCCATTTTAAATAATCTTTCAGAGGGAGACATTCTGTTTGTAGATGAGATTCATCGATTAAACCGTCAGGTGGAAGAGGTGCTTTATCCGGCAATGGAAGACTATGCAATTGATATTATGCTGGGAAAAGGAGAATCCGCCCGTTCTATCCGCATTGATTTACCAAAGTTCACTTTAGTGGGCGCTACCACCAGGGCGGGTATGCTGTCGGCACCTCTTAGAGACCGTTTCGGTGTGGTTAACCATATGGAATACTATACGGTAGATGAGCTAAAGCATATTATTGTGCAATCAGCAGGAAAGCTTCAGGTAGAGATTGATGAGCAGGGTGCATATGAGATGGCAAGACGCTCCAGAGGTACTCCACGTCTTGCGAACCGGCTTTTAAAACGAGTTCGCGATTTTGCAGAGGTGAAATACGATGGCGTCATAACGTATGAAGTTGCTGATTTTGCGTTGAATCTATTGGAAGTCGATACCTTTGGTCTGGACCAAAATGATAGAAATATTCTGCTTACCATTATTGATAAATTTGCAGGGGGTCCGGTAGGACTGGATACCTTAGCTGCATCCATTGGAGAGGATGCGGGAACCATTGAGGATGTGTATGAACCATATCTGGTAAAGAATAATTTCATTGTTCGAACACCAAAGGGGAGAATAGCTACGGATTTTGCATATGAGCATTTTGGTAGGACCAAAACGGAAAAATAGTTGCGTTTTCTATAGCTGTTCTATATAATACTAGATATAGTGGTCTTATCAATTGGAGGATACGAGATGTCAGCAAAAACAAGTGCAGAAGTCATTATCGGTGGAAAGGTATATACTTTAAGCGGTTATGAAGGTCAGGAGTATCTTCAGAAGGTTGCTGCATATATCAATGATAAAATCAATGAATTTGATCGACTGGATGAATATCGAAATGTTCCTTCTGCCATGAAATCTACTTTGTTACAGCTGAATATTGCAGATGATTATTTTAAAGCA
>JALEPP010000003.1 GCA_022767075.1 Agathobacter sp.
CTTCATTGCAAGTTCCTGCAAAATAGGCCTTAATGCCTGAATTTGTTCGGAAACCGGTGTTTTCTGCGGGTCCGAATCCATATCTTTAAGATTTTCATCAATAAATTTATATATCTGATCTAAAAACTCTCTGTCTTCTGCGCTCATTTTATCACCTGCTTATTTTACGACTCTTACTCTAATAACACCATCTATTTCAGTAAGCTTCTTAGCTATTTCCTCTGTAATTGGAGAATCAGCATCCGCCAATGTGTAAGCATAATTTCCTTTTGATTTATTTGTGAAATCGGAAATATTGATGCCAAGCTCACCAAAAATTGATGAGAATTTTGCAATCATATTTGCCTGATTAGCGTGAAGTATTGCAATACGTCCTTCCGTGTTGCATGCACCCATGTCACAGTTAGGGAAGTTAACAGAATTAACGATATTACCATTCTCAAGATAATTTCTCATCTCATCAACAGCCATCTTTGCACAGTTATCCTCTGCTTCTTCAGTAGATGCGCCAAGATGTGGCATAACAATACATCCTTCCTGACCTGCAGTAGTTGTGTTAGCAAAATCGGAAACGTATTTCTTAATCTTACCTGATTTAATTCCTGCAAGAACAGCCTCTTCGTCAACAAGAAGGTCTCTTGCAAAGTTAAGAAGAATTACGCCTTCCTTCATTTTATTTATTGCATCCTTTGAAATTGTTCCCTTTGTAGAATCAAGAAGTGGAACATGAATTGTGATAATATCACAGTTTTCAAAGATCTCATCAATGTTTGTCACATGCTTAATATCACGCGAAAGTGACCATGCAGCAGCAACTGAAATATATGGATCATATCCGTATACTTCCATTCCCATATGCTTTGCAGCATTTGCAACTCTTACACCGATTGCACCAAGACCGATAACACCAAGCTTCTTATCCTGGATTTCACCACCGGCAAAAGCTTTTTTTGCTTTCTCCGCTGACTTTGCAATATTTTCATCATTAGCATTGTCCTTAACCCACTGAACACCGCCAATAATATCTCTTTCTGCAAGAAGCATACCTGCAAATACAAGTTCCTTTACAGCATTAGCATTAGCACCAGGAGTATTAAATACTACAATACCTTTTTTTGCACATTCATCAAGAGGAATATTATTTACTCCGGCGCCTGCTCTTGCAACACAGAGAAGGTTATCGCTAAAATCCATCTCATGCATGCTTGCAGAACGGACAAGTATTCCCTCTGCTTCATTAACATCTTCTGTCTTTACATAATCAACAGTAAATTTATTAAGTCCTACAGATGCAATAGGATTAAGGCAAGCGTATTTGTACATTATGCATTCTCCTTCTCGAATTTATCCATGAATTCAACGAGCTTCTCAACGCCTTCGATTGGCATTGCATTGTAGATCGAAGCTCTCATACCACCAACTGTTCTGTGTCCTTTAAGCGATACAAAACCTTCTTTCTCAGCTGCTTTAATAAACTTTGCATCCATTTCTTCAGAACCTGTTACAAATGGAACATTCATTAACGAACGGTCTTCCTTTACTACAGTTCCTTTGAAGAGCTTTGACTGATCAAGGAAATCATAAAGTATCTTTGCTTTCTTTTCATTGTGCTCTTTCATTGCTGTAAGGCCACCCATTTTCTTAATCCATTTGAACACCTTACCACAAATGTAAATTCCATAGCATGGCGGTGTGTTGTACAAGCTGTCGTTGTCAGCCTGGGTTTTGTATTTCAGCATAGTAGGTGTACCGGCAAGTACATCATCGCGGATAAGGTCCTCACGAATAATGACAATCACAACACCTGCAGGTCCGATGTTCTTCTGAACTCCACCGTAGATGACACCATATTTGGTAACATCCACAGGCTCTGACAGGAAGCATGATGATACATCTGCCACCAGATCCTTCCCCTTGGTGTTTGGAAGTTCCTTGAACTTTGTTCCGTAAATCGTATTGTTCTCACATATGTATACATAATCCATATCATCCGTAATTGGCAAATCACTGCAATCCGGAATATACGAAAAAGTCTTATCCTGGGAGGATGCGAGTTCTACCGCCTCACCATACATTTTTGCTTCCTGGTAAGCTTTTTTCGCCCACTGACCTGTTACGATGTAGCCTGCTTTCTTATTTTTCATAAGATTCATCGGTACTGCAGCAAACTGCTGTGACGCACCACCCTGCAGGAATAACACCTTGTAGTTATCCGGAATGTTCATCAGCTCTCTCAGGTCAGCTTCTGCTTCTTTGATGATCTGGTCGTACACTTTGGACCTATGACTCATCTCCATAACGGACATGCCACATCCTCTGTAGTCCAACATCTCATCAGCAGCTTCCTGTAGAACCTCTTCCGGCAAAACCGCAGGTCCGGCAGAAAAATTGTAAACTCTACTCATTTTTCTTCCTCCTATCATTCCCTTTGTTTGTTTATTGTTTAACACTTTACTACAACAGTGTAGAAAAGTCTACTACTATTTTGATTTATTTTTTAAATCCTCTTCATCAAATACCTCATTGATTGGAGCACCCGGTGCAACCATTGGCCATACCTTATCATCGGAATCGATAATAACATCTAATACGTATGGCTTCTTTGACTCAAGCGCCTCTGCAAAAGCTGCTTCAAACTCCTCTCTGGTGGTTACACGTTTGGCGTTTGCCCCCATAGCCTGGGCAAGCATCACATAGTCAACACCATCGTCTAACACAGTTGCAGAATAATGCTTCTTATAGAACAGTGTCTGCCACTGGCGTACCATTCCAAGAACATGGTTATTAATAATCACCTCAATCATTGGCAGGTTCTCTCGCGCCGCAGTACAAATCTCGTTCATATTCATACGGAAGCATCCATCCCCCGCAATATTGACGACCTGTTTGTGAGGATTGGCAATCTGTGCTCCGATTGCGGCTCCAAGTCCATATCCCATGGTTCCAAGTCCACCTGACGTAAGCAGGGTACGTGGACTTGTGTATTTGTAATACTGAGCAGCCCACATCTGATGCTGACCTACTTCGGTAACCATAATGGCATCTCCCTTAGTCATCTCATAGATTTTCTCAATCACATATGGTCCGGACAGTCCTTCCTTTGGCACCTGCAATCCGTAGTTTTTCCGGTAATCGGAAATATGCTCCATCCAGTCTTTGTGCTTCTGTGGCTGTAACACGGCATTCACTCTGGCAAGAATCTCTTTTACATCACCGATAATGGCCTCATCTACCGCAATATTCTTTCCAATCTCTGCCGGGTCCACGTCAAACTGAATCTTCTTTGCCTGATGGGCAAACTTCTTCGGATTTCCAAGAACACGATCTGAGAATCTGGTTCCAATTGCAATCAAAAGATCACATTCGCTGACACCAAGGTTGGATGCCTTAGTCCCATGCATGCCAAGCATTCCTGTATAACGCTCTGAGGTACCATCAAACGCTCCTTTTCCCATTAAGGTATCACATACCGGCGCATCTACCTTCTCCACGAACTCCTTTAATTCTACGCTGGCTCCACTGATTACAGCACCACCACCTACAAAAATATATGGTTTCTTTGCTTTCTCAATCATGCGAAGTACTTTTTCAATATCTTCCTCTGTAATATCCTTAACCAAACGTTCCGGTACTACAGGCTTCTTTGCATGATAATCGCACTTGTTGGCAGTAACATCCTTTGGAACATCTACCAGCACCGGACCCGGACGTCCCGTCTGGGCAATGGAGAATGCTCTGCGGATGGTATCCGCCAGCTTATTCACATCCTTCACAATAAAATTGTGTTTTGTAATCGGAGTTGTAACACCGGCAATGTCAATCTCCTGAAAGCTATCCTTTCCCAGAAGAGGTACCGTAACATTACAGGTAATTGCCACCATAGGCACAGAATCCATGTAGGCGGATGCAATACCCGTTACCAGATTCGTTGCACCGGGTCCGGAGGTTGCAAAGCAGACTCCAACCTTTCCGGTGCTCCTTGCGTATCCATCTGCCGCATGGCTTGCCCCCTGCTCATGGCTGGTAAGCACATGCTTTATTTCATCCTTATGGAGATACAACTCGTCATAGACATTTAAAATTGATCCGCCGGGATAACCAAATACAGTATCTACTCCCTGTTCTTTTAAACACTCAATGATAATTTGTGCTCCTGTTAATTGCATATCTCAATTCCTCACTACTTTGTTTCCAAAATTGCACCACGATTTCCTGAAGTAACCATAGATGCGTAACGTTTCAAATATCCGGTAGTAACCTTTGGCTCACGAGGCTGCCATTTTTCTTTTCTGGCAGCAAGCTCTTGGTCAGAAACATCTACATTTAAAGTCATCGCCGGGATATTAATTTCGATCATATCTCCCTCTTCAATCAAAGCAATTGGTCCACCCACAGCTGCTTCCGGAGATACATGACCGATAGACGCACCTCTTGATGCCCCTGAGAAACGTCCGTCTGTAATTAATGCAACGGATGATCCAAGTCCCATTCCGGCAATTGCGGAAGTAGGATTCAGCATCTCTCTCATTCCCGGACCACCCTTTGGTCCTTCGTAACGAATGACTACAACCTCCCCAGGCACAATCTTTCCACCCTTGATAGCTGCGATTGCATCCTCCTCACAGTCGAATACACGAGCCGGTCCCTTATGTACCATCATCTCTTCCACTACTGCAGAGCGTTTTACTACGGATCCGTCCGGAGCAATATTTCCTTTTAATACTGCAAGACCACCAGTCTTTGAATAAGGATGATCCAGTGGACGGATAACCTCTGGGTCTCGATTGACAGAGTCCTTAATATTCTCTCCTACCGTCTTACCGGTTACTGTCATACAATCCGTATTTAAAAGTCCGGCATCTGCAAGCTCTTTCATAACAGCCCATACACCACCGGCCTCATTTAAATCCTCCATATAGGTTGGGCCCGCCGGTGCCAAATGACAAAGGTTTGGAGTCTTCTCACTAATAGGGTTTGCATAAGAAATATCAAAATCAAAGCCTACCTCATGCGCAATCGCAGGCAAATGAAGCATGGAGTTGGTAGAACATCCTAAGGCCATATCTACTGTCAAAGCATTGATAATTGCTTCTTTTGTCATGATATCTCTTGGACGGATATTCTTGTGATACATATCCATAACTGCGTAACCGGCTTTCTTTGCGAGCTTAATACGCTCAGAATAAACAGCCGGAATGGTTCCGTTTCCTCCCAGGCCCATACCAAGTGCTTCTGTTAAGCAATTCATGGAATTTGCTGTGTACATACCGGAACATGAACCACAGGTAGGACAAACCTTGTTTTCAAACTCTTTTACATCTTCCTCTGACATGGTTCCGGCTTCATAGCTGCCTACTGCTTCAAACATGGAAGAAAGGGAACGCTTCTGTCCTTTTACACGTCCTGCAAGCATTGGTCCTCCGGATACAAATACCGTAGGAACGTTGATGCGTGCTGCCGCCATCAGAAGGCCCGGTACGTTTTTATCACAGTTTGGAACCATAACCAGGGCATCAAACTGATGTGCCTGTGCCATACATTCTGTGGAATCTGCAATCAAGTCTCTGGTAACAAGAGAATACTTCATTCCAATGTGTCCCATTGCAATACCATCGCACACTGCAATTGCAGGAAAAACAACAGGAACACCACCTGCTTCTGCTACCCCCTGCTTAACTGCATTGACAATCTTATCCAAATTCATATGGCCTGGTACAATCTCATTATATGAACTAACAATACCAACCATTGGTTTCTTCATCTCTTCTTCCGTGAAGCCTAAAGCATTAAACAAACTTCTATGAGGAGCTTGCTGCATTCCGGTTCTACAGTTATCACTTTTCATTGTCTAATCTCCTTTTCCATATTTTTCTTCCTAAGATTCTTTCTGTGACAAACAAATGTCTGTGTATGTCGTATTGTTACTATATTATCACACTTTAGATTCTCTCACAAATCTTATTTCCCATATCTTTAGTACCAATTTGAGTGACCCACTGCTTCTCTGACTCATCCTGAGGCATAATATCAATGGTTCTAAAGCCGTCCTTTAATACCTGTTTTACTGCCTGCTCTATAGCGGAAGCCTCTTCATCCAAATCAAAGGAGTAACGAAGCATCATTGCCGCTGATAAAATAGTTGCGATAGGATTGGCAATTCCTTTCCCTGCAATATCCGGTGCAGATCCGCCACTTGGCTCGTAAAGTCCAAACTTGGTATCATTTAAGCTTGCAGAGGAAAGCATTCCAATGGAACCAGTCACCATACTTGCTTCGTCTGACAAGATATCTCCAAACATATTCTCGGTTAATATGACATCAAACTGCTTTGGATCCTTTACCAGCTGCATTGCACAGTTATCTACTAACATATGCTCGTAGGTAACATCGGGATAATCCTCTGCGACCTCCTCTACCACCTTTCTCCAAAGTCTGGATGAATCAAGAACATTTGCCTTATCTACAGAGGTAACCTTGTTTCTACGTTTTCTTGCAATATCAAAACCTCGCTTTGCGATTCTTCTAATCTCGTTTTCATTGTAGGTAAGACAATCCTTTGCTGTCATTACTCCATCAATCTCTTTGGTCTCGCGCTCTCCAAAGTACAGCCCACCGGTAAGCTCTCTCATAATCATCATGTCAAAGCCATCCCCAATGATACTGTCTCTCAATGGGCACGCCTCCTTCAATTCTTCATACAAATATGCCGGTCGCAAGTTTGCAAAAAGGTTCAATGCTTTTCGAAGCTTTAAAAGTCCTGCTTCCGGTCTTAAGTTTGGTGGCAGCTGATACCATGGAGAGGTCTGGGTGTTACCTCCGATGGACCCCATAAGTACCGCATCGCTAGCCTTTGCCTGCTCAATTGCCTCATCCGTAAGTGGCTCACCTGTTGCATCAATTGATACACCACCCATCAAAATCTCTGTATAGCAAAATGTATGACCATATTTCTCCCCCACATGATCCAACACTTTCTTCGCTTCTGCTACAACCCCTGGTCCAATTCCATCCCCAGAAATCACGCCTACCTTATATTCCATTGTAATTCCGCCTCCTAATATCATTTCATTTTCTCTACTATATCTTATCAACTACCCCATTTCAATTCCCTGACCTATCGCAGTTTTTTATAAACCCCATAACTCATCCTTATACACCTTCATTTTCTTCATTCCCTCCCTTCATACCCCTTATTCCGCCAAAACCTCCATTCTTTTTCCCTTTCCCCGGCCTCCTCCACCTTCCCAATCCCCCTCTTCACACAGCTTTTGTTATATTTAATTAGCTCTCCAAGGGCTTTCCCTATTTTTGCTTATGCTTTTATGTGGATGCTTAGATATTTTCAGAGATATGATTTCGCCTCAAAGTTCGTGTACGGCAAGGTTTGAACATTCAGTGAAATATATCCGCCAGAGAAGGACACTAGTTGCTTCGCGCCTGCTCCTCTAAGGAGGCGCCTTCACGAATTTTATTTCGGGGGCGGTCTCCGCTCCGCTCCGGTCCGTCCAAAACAGTCGTCCTCTGGACGACTAGGACCTGTTTGTCGTTCTTCGAGCCGCAAACAGAACCGCCCCCGATGTATCGTTCAGGACGCCTCCAAGAGGAGCAACGGCTTGTCACAAAACCGTGTTCCTTCTTCTGGCGGATACTTTTCACTGAATGTCCCAACTTTGCCGAACTCGAATAATCAAAAGAGGCGAAATCATACCTCGAAAATTCTTGCATCCATCATAACGTGCATAAACCAAAATAGGGAAAGCCCTCGGAGAGCTATCTAAAGTCTTTATGCTGTGTGAAGAGGGGGTGCTGGGAAGGTGGAGGAGGCCGGGGAAAGGATAAAAAAAGCCCTATGGAGTTTTGGCTCCATAAGGCTTTGAAGTGCGGGAATTATGCTTCTTCTGGCTTTTCTACGGCTGAGATAGCACTCTTCTGCATTGGGATTCTACAGTTTTTGTTGTTGCCGAACTCTACAATGACAAGATCTTCATCAATGTCGATTACAATTCCGTAGAAACCACTTGTTGTAAGAACAGTATCACCTACTGCTAACTCATTTAACATCATATCTTTCTTCTGAGCTTCTTTTTTCTGTGGACGAATCATTACAAAATACATAAATGCAAATAGGATTACCATCCAAAGAACCATTCCAATCCAACCGCCTGCACCTGAAGTTGTGCCTGTTGCTGCAGTTGCACTTGTTACTAAAATTGATGACATCAATTTTTCCTCCTTAACTCTATTCACTAATGTGTATTTTACACAAGATTCCATATTTGGGCAAGTGATTTTAACCTGTTTATGCTTTTTTTAGAATACCGGATTACTTTCCTTCCGGTCCCTGTTTCATACCATAAAGCTTTTCTTCTTTATACGAATGGAAGCGTCCCTCATCCAGAGCCGTTCGAATTTCCTCCATCATATTATTATAGAAGTAAAGATTGTGTAATACGCATAGTCTCATTCCAAGCATCTCTTTTGCCTTCAATAGATGTCTGATGTAAGCCCTGCTGTAATGACGACACGCCGGACACTGACAGCCCTCTTCAATTGGTCTCATATCCTTTTCATACTTCTGATTAAAAAGGTTTATTTTGCCCATGTTCGTATAGACATGACCATGGCGACCATTTCGACTTGGATATACGCAGTCGAAGAAATCGATTCCTCGTTCTACACCTTCTAAAATATTTGCGGGAGTTCCTACCCCCATAAGGTAGGTTGGCTTATCCTTTGGCAAATAAGGAACCGTCTGCTCAATCACATGATACATCTGCTCATGAGTCTCACCTACTGCAAGGCCGCCGATTGCGTATCCATCTAGCTCCATCTCAGAGATACGTTTTGCATGGTCAATGCGGATATCATCATAGATTGCTCCCTGGTTAATGCCAAACAAAAGCTGTTCCTTGTTTACCGTATCTTCCAGACTGTTCAGACGAGCCATCTCTTTTTTGCAACGCTCCAGCCAACGAGTTGTTCGATCTACGGAATCGACAACATATTTGCGATCCGCTACCGCACTTGGACACTCATCAAACGCCATGGCAATGGTGGAACCAAGATTGGACTGAATCTGCATACTCTCTTCCGGTCCCATGAAGATCTTTCTGCCATCGATATGAGAGTTGAAATAGACCCCTTCCTCCTTAATCTTGCGAAGTCCGGCTAAGGAGAATACCTGGAATCCACCGGAATCGGTAAGGATTGGTCTGTCCCAAACCATGAACTTATGAAGTCCACCAAGCTCCTTAATCAGTTTATCTCCTGTGCGTACATGAAGGTGGTAGGTATTGGATAATTCTACCTGACATTTTATATCTTTTAAATCCTGGGTAGACACCGCGCCTTTAATGGCGGCTACGGTACCAACGTTCATAAATACCGGAGTTTGGATATCTCCATGAACGGTGTGGAAGGTTCCTCGTTTTGCTTCGCCTTCCTGTTTCAGCAATTCATATTTTGCCATAATCTGCTCTCTTTCTAACCTGTTTTTTCCATACCTATATGATATGGAAAATATGCATATGAAATATATCATAACTTCCTTGACTATTCAACTAGGGTTTCCCTATAATTAAACTCAAAGTAATCAGATTTGGAGGGAAATAACCATGGCAGGTTCATCATATGGTTCTATTTTTCGTATCACCACCTGGGGAGAGTCCCACGGAAAAGGCATCGGCGTTGTAGTGGATGGTTGTCCGGCCGGTCTTAAGCTGTGTGAGGATGATATACAACAATATCTCAATAGAAGAAAACCGGGTCAGTCCCGTTTCACAACCCCACGCAAGGAGGACGATGCTGTAGAAATATTGTCCGGCGTATTCGAAGGAAAGACAACCGGCACTCCTATCTCTATGGTTGTGTGGAATACAAATCAGCAGTCAAAGGATTACTCTGAGATTGCCTCTTACTATCGTCCCGGACACGCAGACTACGGCTTTGATCAGAAATACGGATTCCGAGACTACCGAGGAGGCGGACGCTCTTCCGGTCGGGAAACCATTGG
>JALEPP010000008.1 GCA_022767075.1 Agathobacter sp.
CCGGTAGCTCCACCGATACCGTCACGTCCGGTACGTCCGCCTAAGAGAATAATCTTATCTCCCGGATCAGAGGTCAATCTCTGAACCGCACGTCTTGGAGCTGCACCCATAACCGCACCAATCTCCATACGTTTTGCCACATAGTTTGGATGGTAAACCTCTTTTACATATCCGGTAGCAAGTCCAATCTGGTTACCGTATGAGGAATAACCATGAGCCGCCTCACGAACAAGCTTTTTCTGAGGGAGCTTTCCCGGGATGGTGTCTTTTACGGAAACGGTAGGATCTGCGGCACCGGTCACACGCATTGCCTGATAGACATAGGTACGTCCTGACAATGGATCACGGATTGCTCCACCAAGGCAGGTTGCGGCTCCACCAAATGGCTCAATTTCTGTAGGATGGTTGTGGGTCTCGTTCTTGAAGTTTACAAGCCACTCCTCCACCTGTCCATCTACCTCTACCGGAACCACAATAGAACATGCGTTGATCTCATCAGACTCCTCCTGATCCTGGAGCTTTCCTTCTTTTTTCAAACGTTTCATAGCAAGAAGGGCCAGATCCATAAGGCATACGAATTTGTCATCGCGTCCTTTGTAGAGTTCTTTATGAGTAGCAAGATAATCCTCATAAGTATCCTGCATAGGTTTCTGATAATATCCGTCCTGGAAGGTGACATTCTTTAACTCCGTTGAGAATGTAGTATGACGGCAGTGATCTGACCAATAGGTATCCAATACACGGATTTCGGTCATGGAAGGATCTCTCTTCTCTTCGTTCTTGAAGTAGTTCTGAATATGTAGGAAATCCTTAAAGGTCATGGCAAGATTCAAAGATTCGTAAAGTTCCTTGAGCTTGTCCTGTGGCATATCTGCAAAACCATCAAAAATCATAACGTCTTCCGGTTCATCAAATTCCTGCACTAAGGTTTCCGGTTTTGCAAGCCCGGTCTCTCTGGAATCCACCGGATTGATTACATGGTTCTTGATTGCCTCAAGCTGTTCCTCTGTCACATCCCCTTCTACAACATAGGTGATAGCAGTGCGGATAATTGGCTCTTCGTTCTCGTTCAAAAGCTTCATACACTGCTCAGCGGAATCGGCTCTCTGATCAAACTGACCCGGTAAGAACTCAACAGAAAATGCTTTTGCATTTCCCATCTCAAAATGCTCTTCATAAATATCATCAACAGGTGGCTCACTGAATACGCTAAGAAGTGCCTTTTGATAAGTCTCCTCTGATACATTTTCCACATCATAACGCACCAGCACACGGATACCGGTAACACTTGTGATGTTCAGATAATGCTTTACCTCATGCTTCAGTTCTTTTGCAGTAACTGCAAAAGCTGGTTTTTTCTCAACATATACGCGACGTACATTGCTCATAATGGTCCCTCCATTTCAACCTACTTTGCTAATAGCATTATAGCATCGGAAGGTTCATTCGTACAATTAATATATTTAATCTTATTTATAAGTCAAACTAACCTTTCTTTTTATTCACATTAGAACAACTTCTTAATACTGTTCCGTAGACTCTGTTGGATCCTGTGGTTGCGGCTGCTCTGTAGCCTCTGTCGGTTCCTGTGGTTGCGGTTGCTCTGTAGATATGGCCGGCATTCCATTATAAATAACCTTTACCACTATCTCCTCAGATTGATTTTTCGCATCGTCAAGAGCATAAAGCTTAACCTCATAGGTTCCTGACTGCTTATTGGCAATGGCCATTGTGATAAGCTCCAAATCCTCCGGGCACACCACTGCCTCTGCGGTATAGATTCCATCCGCCACTTCTACCTGATTTTTTATCATTGCCTCCAACTGGTTACTGTCAAATTCTCCCTCTGTCAGACTCAAATCAGAGAGCCACGTAATGGTAGGCTTTGTGGTATCCTCCACAGTGTACTCCACATGAATATTGGTAACATTTCCAAACTCATCCACCGCAATGTAATCTACACCATATACACCGGGTACATTCACATCAACTGCACCTGATGTAGATACAGAGAGACTGTCTCCCGTAACAGCTGTCGCGGTAATTCCCTGGGACGCGTCAAATACACTGCCACGTTCCACGGTTGTCTTGTCATAGCCTGAAATGGTAGGTCCCGTTGTTCTCCATGGATTCGCCGGGTCCGGATCTGTTGGATCCCAGCCTCTACATGGACTGTTCAAATCAATCCTTACCGGAGAAGGTTTCCCAAGCGGTCCCGGATCTGGACTGTCGTAAATCTCTACCGTTGTTCCAGACGGGCAGTTGTCTATGAGCCATTTGGCATCTCTTGCCGCCAGTCTCACGCACCCAAGAGACCCGAAATCTCCTAGCTTATTGTACTCTTCTGTCTCTAGGTTTCCTTTGTCTACGGTAAAATATGGCACAGAATGAAACAAAATTGGTCCATTAATTCGATAAGCATACTGACCATACACGTTTCCATAGAGAGCTCTCCACTCGTATTTTGTGGAGGTTCTAAAGACACCAAGTGGTGTTCCGTCATTGAGTCCACAGGAGCATACCATTGCTTTGACCGGTATGGTGTAAGCACCTGTTTCATCCTTTGCATATATGGTAACGGTATTCATCATACGGTTTACTCGAACAAAATATGGATACTCAACCACCTGTGGTGGTGCTTCCACGTATGTCACGTTCTCCGCGGAATCATCCAGGGCCAGCTCTTCCTCATAGTATTCTTCCTCTGAGATTTCCGTCTCCACCTCAGTTTCAAGTTCAGCCAGCACAGTTTCCTCTTCAGAAGGCATCTGTGTATCCCCTAGGGTCTGGGTATTGGCTTTTCCCTGAATGCAAAAAACGGTAGTCGGTATCGCCACTGCTGAAACCACCAGTAATGCCGCACCAATGGTCGCGGCCAGTGTAGCAGCCTTATGAGTTTGATATAGTTTTTTCCAGACCTTAAGTAATCGCATAGTCTCCTCCCAGAATTAATCCTTTCCTATTGTACACACTTTTTAGGAAAAATCAACCTATTTGATAGTAAAGGACGCCTTGACAGGTTTATTAGTTAAACTTATAATACTCATTAGTTTTACATCAGGAAAAGGCAGGGCAATCAGCTCCTGCGGGAGGATTTATGGACATCAATTACGAATTATACAAGGTATTCTATTATGTAGCGTCTTCTCTGAGTTTCTCAGAAGCCAGTAAGAAGCTATTTATATCTCAATCAGCGGTAAGCCAGTCTATTAAGACCTTGGAGAAAAAGCTGGATCAGCCCCTTTTCATTCGAAGCACCAAAAAGGTTCAGTTAACCCCGGCCGGACAGGTTCTGTTCAAGCATATTGAACCTGCCATGAACCTGATTGCAAGAGGGGAAAATCAACTGTTGGATTCCACCACCCTTGGTCTTGGTCAGCTTCATATCGGAGCCAGCGATACCATCTGTCGCTATTTCCTGGTTCCCTACTTGAAGAAATTTCACAAGACTTATCCCAACGTTCCCATCAAAGTAACCAACGCCACATCAATCCAGTGCGTGGATCTTTTGGAACAGGGAAAAGTAGATATGATTATCACCAACTTTCCTCATGGATATCTGAACCACTCTTATATTCGGAAAACAGTAGCGGATTTCTCAGATGTGTTTATCGCAAATCCCAACTACTTTCATTTAAAACAAAAACAGATTAGCTATCAGGAATTAAATCAGTATCCGATTATGATGTTGGACCGTCATAGTACCACCAGTGAGTTTTTGAGAAATGTATTCCTTCAGCATCAGTTAGAGCTGGTACCTGAGATTGAATTGAGTTCCAATGATTTGCTGTTAGACCTGGCGAAAATAGGCCTTGGTATCGCCTTTGTTCCGGATTACTGTGTTCCGGCCAATACCAAGGATCTTTTTATCTTGGATATGAAAGAAAAGCTTCCAAACCGGCAAATGATTGCCGCCGTCAATACGGGGCTGCCAATCTCTGCCGCTACAGAAGCTTTCCTAAGTATTCTTCCCGGTTAGCGCATAAATAAGGTCTCCTGTGTAGAAACGACCTTGTCTGCCAGACAGACAAGCAAGGCTTCCCTGCACAGGGGTATCGAGGAGATGTTCAGTGGCCACATATGGCAACGGATAATCTCCTTTTCTAATTCGCTAAGTGAAAAGTCTCTGGACGCATTTTTCTCCGCAATTTTCGCATGGCGAAATCCATGTCGTTTTCCGTCGTAGTTGTGCCAGTCATAGAGATAATAATCATGAAGCAAAGCACCTCTGACCATCTCTTTTTCCTTTACCTCAATAGGAAGCTTTCTTCCCCACAGAAAACACAGCTTTGCCACCGCAATGCAATGATCATAGGTGGAGCACCTTCCATGCTGTATGTACTGTTTCATCTGACAGTACTTAGGGTCCTTTAATAGAGCCCCCGTCATCTGATCAAATTCGAGATTCTGTATCTGCAAGCCTTTGTCCTCTTTTCTACTATCCGTTATTTTTCATTATCATCCAATAAATTCCAGAATTTGTCAATTTCTTCCGATACTTTTTCTAATGTCACTGTTTTTCTATCCTCCCACTCTCTGGGATATAGCTGTACATAGTCTCTTTGCAAAAACCGCTCATCCAACAGCAGAATGACGCCCTTGTCCTCCGCTGTACGAATCACACGGCCTGCTGCCTGCAGAACCTTATTCATTCCCGGATATCTGTATGCATAATCAAATCCTGCACCTATTTCTTCATCATAGTAATTCTTTAGGATTTCTCTTTCATTGTTCACCTGAGGAAGCCCCGTCCCCACTACAATCGCCCCGATAAGCCGGTCTCCTGTGAGGTCGATTCCCTCTCCAAAGATTCCGCCCATGACACAAAAGGCCACAAGGGTTCCCTTGGTCTCTGCCTGAAAGGAGGCTAGAAACTCCTCTCTTTGGTGCTCCTTCATGCCACTGGATTGTACCAGTGTGGTAATATCCCGATCTCCATTTTGGAAAAGTAAGCTTTCAAACTCTTCATGAACCTGCTCCATCAGCTTGTAAGATGGAAAAAACGCCATATAATTTCCTTCTTTTCCAAGCACAAGCTCCCTGATATACCTTGCCATCTTATGAAACTCTTCCTGATTTCGTCTTGTATACTTTGTACTTACATCCCGTCCCATCAGTAGAAGTCTCTGGTCCAAGGTGAAAGTAGACTCTGCATAAATAGCATAGTTATCCTCCTTGGTGCTTAGAAGCTTCTTGTAATAGTGAATCGGAAGCAAGGTGCCGGAGAAAAATACAGTGGTGCCGGCTTTATCCAGACAATGCTGAAGGTTTTCTGATGGATCCACGCAAAAAAGCTTAATGCCAAACCTTCCGTCTTCTTTGACCTCCCCGTAGATTACGTAATGCTCATCCACCAAATCATAGATTTTAAGGAAGTTTCGGATATTCAGATAGATATCCCTGAGCTCCTTTTTCCCGGCAAAATCCATATCCTTCCGCAGCAGCTCGTCCAAATCAGAGGCCACATGCATTATGGTGTATAAAATCGTTCCAAGATCCTGATAGATTTCATAATTTTCACATTCTCTTTTATAGCCCAGCATGACCTTGTTGATTTTGTCTAATGCCTTCTCAAGCTTCTTACTGTACGGCTTAACAATCTTTTTTGCCAGCAAAATATCTTCCTTGTAAAGGGTCTCACTGTACATTTCTCTGCTTCGGTCCACCAGGTTGTGGGCCTCGTCCACCAGAAAAATGTAATCGCCCTTAATACCCTCACTAAAGAAACGCTTCAGATACACATTGGGATCAAACACATAGTTGTAATCACACACAATGTCATCACACCAGGAGGACACGTCCAGACTCATCTCAAACGGACACACCTCACAGTTCTTGGCATGATCCAAAAGCACTTCTCTGGTAAAGAAATCCTCTTTCTCCAGAAGAGAAAAGACCGCCTCGTTCACCCTGTCATAATGCCCTTTTGCATATGGGCAGTGAATGGGGTTGCACTCCATCTCATCCAAGGGGCACATCTTCTCCTTAGCGGTAATCTGAATCACCTTTCCCCGGTACCCCTTTTCCTGAAACATATGAAATGTATCCAGGGCCACCGACGCCGTAATGGTTTTTGCCGTAAGATAGAAAATGCGATCCTGGAGGCCTTCTCCCACTGCTTTGATAGCAGGGAATATGGTTGTAACCGTCTTTCCAACCCCCGTTGGAGCCTGAATAAACAGGTTTTTCTTTCGGACGATGGTTCGATACACGTCCTGAGCCAGTTTTTTTTGCCCCTTGCGATATTCAAATGGGAATTCCAGCTTTGCAATGGATTCCTGTCTTTTTTGTCTCCACTGACACTGAAAGGTGGCCCACTTTTTGTACTGACCTAAAACCTCATGAAACCAGACAGATAGCTCCTCAATGCTATAGGTCTCCCGAAACCTCTTAATGTCCTCTGTATCGATGTTGCAGTAAGTCATCTGAATTCCAATGTGATCCAGATTCTCCTGGACACTGTACAGATATCCGTAGCACATAGCCTGCGCCTTATGTACCTTTACCGGCTCCTCCAGACTGTCCAGCTTTCGGTACACCCCTTTGATTTCATCGATATAGACATCCTCATCCTCTTTGAATATCCCGTCAGCTCTCCCCTCTAACACCAGATCATACAAAGGCTCCCAAAAGGTCTGCTTTAAGGCATACTCACTGGTATAGTGATCCCCCATGGACTTTTGTATCTTTTTATGGATACGGGTTCCTTCCATCATGGCATCCGCACTCTGGCCTTTTCCTATTCGGTTGTCGATATCTCCTTCCCGGAGGATAAACTCTACCAGCTCACGCACGGAGATTCTAATCTGCATCCTCATGATAGGCACTCCCATTTTCTTCTCAATATGTTCTAGAATACCACAAAAATCCGTAAAAAGAAAAAGAATCCCGGAATAGCGGGATTCTCTCTTTTCGTCTTGATGCTTATGCAATTGCAAATTTGGAAATCATCTTTTCCAGGTGCTCATCCTTGCCACCATAGCATACGGTAATATTTCTGGAATTGCCAATTGCAAGCATGCCCAGGAGTGATTTGGCATCAATCATCGCTCTCTGGTAAAACACATCGATATCAAAGTCACATTTGCTTGCTACATCTACGAACTCCTTAATGTCTTCCGCTTCTGGAAAACAAATTTTCTTTTCAGTCTCATATATCTGTTTCATAATTTCTCACCTCTAATCTTGTGATTGGAGAAATACTACACCCATTTTTTCCAATTGTCAAATAAAAAAAGCATGAACAAATTGTTAACCCCGGAACTGACTCTCATATAATTCCCGGTAAAATCCATTCTGACTTAACAGACTTTCATGAGTCCCTTGTTCGATAATCTTTCCATCCTTCATCACAAGAATCACATCGGCATCCTGAATGGTGGAAAGTCTGTGAGCAACGATAAAGCTGGTTCTTCCCTGCATCATGGTGCCAAAGGCCTTCTGAATCTTTGCCTCTGTGCGGGTATCAATGGAGCTTGTGGCCTCATCCAGAATCAGCATCGGTGGTAGACAAAGCATGACTCTTGTAATGCAAAGAAGCTGTTTCTGTCCGGCGGAAAGATTGCCGCCATCTTCCGTAATCATGGTGTCATAGCCATTAGGCAGACGCTTAATAAAGCTGTGGGCATGAGCAGCCTTTGCCGCTGCAAGAATTTCCTCCATGGTAGCATCCGGTTTTCCCATGGTGATATTCTCTTTTATGGTTCCCTTTTTCAACCAGGTCTCCTGAAGCACCATTCCATAGTTGGCACGAAGACTCTCTCTGGTGATATTTCTCATATCAATGCCGTTAACCTTGATGCAGCCCTCTCTCACGTCATAAAACCTCATTAAAAGATTGATTAGAGTAGTCTTTCCACATCCGGTAGGTCCTACAATGGCAACCCTTTGTCCCGGCTTAACGGAAAGGTTAAAATCCTCAATGAGCTTACGCTCAGGCTCGTAGGAAAAGCATACATGCTCCGCTACAACACTTCCGTCAGCCTCCGAAAGCACCACAGCATCCTCTTTGTCAGGGATCTCCTGTTTTTCCTCCATCAGTTCAAAGATGCGACCTGCACATACCAGTGCATTCTGAAGCTCCGTAATCACACCTGATATCTCATTAAAAGGCTTTGTATACTGGTTGGCATAGGTTAAAAAGCAGGAAAGCTGTCCAACGGTAATTCCTCCTGCCATGGCAAAAAGTGCACCAAGCAAGGCCACAACCGCATATACGATACTATTTACAAATCTGGTGCTGGGATTGACCAGGCTGGAATAAAAGATTGCCCGAAGGGAATACTTTTCCAGTCTCTCATTGATTTCATCGAACCGCTCCAAATTCTCGTCCTCATGATGGAAAGCCTGAACGATTTTCTGGTTTCCAATCATCTCATTAATAAAGGCTGTCTGCTCTCCCCTGGTGGCAGACTGCAGCTGGAACATAGAGAAGGTTCTCTTTGCAATAAACGCTGCCACGAAAAGTGATAATGGAGTGATTGCCACAACCGCAAGGGCAATTCTGCCATTAATTGCAAACATGAAAAACAGGGTTCCAAGTATCGTTGCAACACCGGTAAACAGCTGGGTAAATCCCATCAGAAGTCCGTCTGCAAAAGTGTCCACATCTGCAATAATACGGCTTACCACATCCCCCTGGGAATGGTTATCCAGATATTTGAGGGGAAGCTTCTGAAGGGTTGCAAAGGCATCTCTTCGGACATCCCTGACAATTCCGTAGGTCATACGATTATTGCATACATTCATAAGCCACTGGGCAATGGCCCCGACTAATACCGCATAGACGCCCTTTTCCAGGATAAGATAGATTCCGTCAAAGTCTACCCTTCCCTCCTCGATGATCAAATCGATTGCATCTCCGGTGAGGATTGGGAAGTATAACGTAAGGGCCACATTGATTCCCGCAAAAATGATGGAAAGAAGTAAAAGCGGAAGAAATCGTTTCATATAAGAAAGTACCTTAAGGAGGGTTTTCATCTGACTATTCTTCATTTGATTTTCCTCCTTTCTTGAACTGTGACTCGTATATCTCACGATAAATCTCACAATTTTCCAGAAGACTGTCATGGGTACCCTGGTGAGTAACCACACCGTCATCCATCACCAAAATCAAATCCGCATAGCGGATGGAGGAGGTTCTCTGGGATACAATAAAAATAGTCTTTTCCTTAGACAAGGTTCTCAAAGCCTCCCGAAGCTTTGCATCCGTTGCATAATCCAACGCGGATGCGCTGTCATCCAGAATCAGGATATCCGGATTCTTAACAAGGGCTCTTGCAATGGTCAGACGCTGCCGCTGTCCACCGGAAAGGTTTCGCCCCTCCTGCTCAATTACAAAATCCAGCTCTCCCTCTTTGCCCTTGACCACATCCTCTGCCTGGGCAAGGCGCAGTGCATTCCAGATTTCTTCGTCGGTAGCCGACTGGTTGCCCCACTTCATATTTTCACGGATGGTACCTGCAAACAAAACCGCCTTTTGCATCACCATTCCTATTTTGCTCCGGAGAACCTCCAAATCGTACTCCCTGACGTCGATTCCATTTACATAGACTGCACCTGCTGACACGTCATAAAAACGTGGAATCAGGTGAACCAGGGAAGACTTTCCTGAGCCGGTTCCACCGATAACGCCAATGGTCTGTCCTTTTTTTGCAGCAAAGTGAATATCGGTAAGTGCTTCCTCTTTTGCCCCTGCGTAGGTCATGGATACATGGTCAAATACAACGGAATTCTCTGATTCCTTGTCCTTGCACACAGTTCCGGATACAATGGATGCCTCCGTCTCGAAGACTGCCTGAATACGGTTGCCGCAGGCCACGGATTTTGTGATATTCACAATAAGATTTGCCAGCTTAACCAGCTCTACCAATATCTGAGACATATAGCTCACAAGGGCAACCACCTCCCCCTGGCTGATGGAGCCTGCATACACCTCTTTCGCACCAAGCCATACAAGAGCGACAATCGAGCAATCCACCACAATCAGGGTCAGGGGGTTGGTAAGAGCTGACACCCTTCCCACCGCCAGCTGATACCGGGTAAGTATGTCGTTGTCCCGGAAGAATGTCTCTGTCTCTTCCTTCTCCTTGCGGAACGCACGGATTACACGGACACCAGATAGATTCTCCCTGGTATGGGTAAGCACCAGATCCAGTGCCTTTTGCACTCTTGCGAACATTGGAATGGTTATCACCATGATGGTAAATACCACAATAGATAACAAAGGAATGGTCACCACAAAAACCAATGCGCCCTTCACATCCACCGTAAAAGCCATAATCATGGCACCAAACACGATAAAAGGAGAACGTAAAAAAAGACGCAGTACCATATTCACACAGGACTGTACCTGATTAATGTCACTGGTCATACGAGTGATTAGTGTGGAAGTTCCAATGGTGTCCATTTCGGAAAAAGACAGGGTCTGAATATGCTCAAACAGGCTATGTCTCAGTCTTGTGGCAAAACCAACTGCTGCTTTTGCTGCAAAAAACTGGGCTGTCACTGCGCAGGTCAAGCCAATCACGGCCAAAAGAAGTAAAACAAAAAAACGCTGCACTACGAATGGCCGATTGTCCCGGAGAATACCCTGATCGATAATCGCCGCGATTACCAGGGGAATAAACAACTCAAAGGAGGCTTCCAGCATCTTAAACAAAGGTGCCATAACACACTCCATTTTATAGTTCTTTAAAAACCTCAAAATCTTCTTCAATGTACTACTCCTCTAACAAAGCATCTAGCTCTCTGATAAGCTGCTCTTTTGATGTAACCTGAATTCCGGA
>JALEPP010000013.1 GCA_022767075.1 Agathobacter sp.
AATCGGAAAGCTTCTTGGTACAGCGCTTTACCAAATCGCTGACTCCCTGTCTGGAGATTCCCTCTTCCTGGGCAATCTCCCCAAGAGAAAGATCATTTAAGACAAAGTCCTCGTAGATACGGCGCTGATGCTCATTAAGAAGCTCGCCGTAAAAATCATACAAATATCCAAGTTCAATCTTTTCTTCCATAGCTTTTCACCTGTCCTAGATTACCATGGCAGAAAAGAAGTGTCAAGTATTTTTTCTTGACACGCAAGTTTTTTTACTTGACACTTTTTCTAATTAAAGATTGGTACGTACAATTCTTGGTTTGTAGCCTTTTTTCTCAAGGGCCTTTAGAATCTGCTCCTTGTGAGAGGTTCCGAAGGACTCTAAGGTAATACGAAGCTCCACCGCTGCGTTTCTATTGGTATTGACAAACTGGTTGTGCTCAAGCTTGATTACATTTCCCTGTTCCCTTGCAATGGTATCTGCAACCTTTGAGAGCTCACCCGGTTTATCCGGCAGAAGAACGGATACGGTAAAGATACGATCCCTGAAAATCAGTCCCTGCTGCACCACAGAAGACATGGTAATCACATCCATGTTTCCTCCACTTAGGATGGAAACCACTCTCTTGTCCTTCACCTTCAGATGCTTTAATGCAGCCACAGTGAGAAGTCCACTGTTTTCTACTACCATCTTGTGATTTTCCACCATATCAAGGAAAGCTCCGATTAACTCGTCGTCCTCTACGGTGATAATATCATCCAGGTTTTTCTGAATATATGGGAATATCTCAGTACCCGGGGTCTTAACCGCGGTACCATCCGCGATGGTGTTCACACCCGGCAGGGTTGTAACCTTTCCGTTTTTAAAGGATTCCTGCATACAATTTGCACCGGCAGGCTCCACACCAATCACCTTAATCTTTGGATTTAACAGTTTGGCAAGTGTGGATACTCCCGTTGCCAGTCCGCCACCACCAATCGGGACTAAAATGTACTCCACCAATGGAAGCTCCTTGAATATCTCCATGGCGATGGTACCCTGTCCTGTTGCCACTGTTACATCATCAAATGGGTGGATAAAGGTATATCCCTCCTTCTCTGCAAGCTCTAACGCATATGCACATGCCTCATCATACACATCACCGTGAAGCACCACCTCTGCGCCATAGCTTTTGGTACGGTTCACCTTGATTAGTGGAGTCGTGGTCGGCATGACGATAACCGCCTTTGCCCCATAGCATTTCGCTGCATAGGCAACACCCTGAGCATGATTGCCGGCAGATGCAGTGATAAGACCTCTGTCTCTCTCCTCCTGAGATAAGGTGCTAATCTTGTAATAAGCGCCTCTTACCTTGTAGGCTCCGGTAAACTGCATGTTTTCCGGTTTTAGATATACTTTGTTACCCGTCTGCTCACTTAAGAAGTCACTGTAAATAAGCTTTGTCTCCAGGGTGACTTCCTTTACTTTCTCGCTTGCCTCTTCAAACTTATCTAATGTTAACATTCCTCTTCCTCTTTTCCGCTAAATAAAGCTGTCACAAATTCATTTGGATCAAACTTCTGAAGATCCTCAATGGACTCCCCTACTCCAATGTATTTCACCGGAACAGAAAGCTCTGACTGAATTGCCACTGCAATTCCTCCCTTAGCGGTTCCATCCATCTTCGTCAGAACGATTCCCGTGATATCGGTAACCTCTGCAAATTCCTTTGCCTGAACCAAGGCATTTTGTCCCGTTGTCGCATCCAATACCACCAGGGTCTCTTTGTGGGCTCCCGGATATTCCTTATCCAGGATACGATTAATCTTGGAAAGCTCATTCATAAGATTTTTCTTATTGTGGAGTCTTCCTGCGGTATCCACAAGAAGTACATCCGCCTTTCTGGCGTTGGCAGCTGCGGTTGCATCGTAGACAACGGAAGCCGGATCAGCTCCCTCCGTACCACCAATCATCTCTACACCGGCGCGATTAGCCCATTCCTTAAGCTGTTCACCTGCTGCGGCTCGAAAGGTGTCTGCTCCTGCCACAACGACCTTTTTCCCCTGGGCAGTAAGCTTTCCTGCAAGCTTCCCAACAGTAGTGGTTTTTCCCACACCATTGACACCAACCACAAGAACCACCGAGCGCTTGTCCTCAAACTCGTAAGCAGTGTCACCCACCTGCATCTGTTCCTTAATGCTTTCGATTAAGAGCTCCTTGCAGGCCATAGGCTCTTTCAGATGCTGCTCTTTTACTTTTGTTCTAAGTCCATCCAGAATCGACTGGGTGGCACGCACCCCAAGGTCTCCCATAATTAAGATTTCTTCCAGCTCCTCGTAGAATTCCTCATCGATGGAGCTAAAGCCATGAAACACATCGTCAATTCCTGAAATGATATTATCTCTGGTTTTTGTTAAGCCCTTTACCAATCGCTTAAAAAAGCCTTCTTTTTTCTCTGTAACCTCTTCAAGTTTTTCTTCCATGGGTCCTCCTCGTCATTTCTACTGGGTCAAATCATTCTCTATCAGGTTAACGGACACAAGGGCTGATACACCCTTCTCCTGCATAGTGATACCATAGAGACGGTCCGCCGCTGCCATAGTACCACGTCTATGTGTAATTACAATAAACTGGGTATTGGCGGTAAGCTTATTGAGATAGTTTGCAAAACGGGATACATTGGAATCATCAAGTGCTGCCTCAATCTCATCCAGCAGACAGAATGGCGATGGCTTTAATGCCTGAATCGCAAAGAGAAGCGCTATGGCAGTAAGTGCCTTCTCTCCACCGGACAGCTGCATCATATTCTGCAGCTTCTTTCCCGGTGGCTGAGCGATGATGCGGATTCCGCATTCCAGGATATCCTCATCCTCCACCAGCTCAAGTGTGCCGTGTCCACCTCCAAATAACAGCTTGAAGGTCTTGTCAAATTCCGTCTGAATCTCTGCGAATTTCTCGGTGAACTGCTTGCGCATTCCGGTATCCAGATCCTCAATAATTCCCATCAGAGTCTGCTCTGCTTCAATCAAATCATCATGCTGGGTCTTTAAGAAGGTGTATCTCTCCGATACTTCCTTGAACTCTTCAATGGCATTGACGTTGACATCTCCCAGATTACGAATGTCGCTTCTAATCTGTGCCACAAGTTTTTTCAGCTCTGCAAGATCCACATACACTTCATCCCGAAGCTCCTTTGCCTGGCGTGGAGTGAGCTCGTACTCCTCCCACATATATCGAATCTGGCCATCGATAAGCTCCTTGGTCTTTTCCAGCTGTGTATTCAGACGATAGATTTCCTTATCCAGCTCGTTGATTCGTCTGGATACCTCTTCCTGTCTGTCAAAGAAGCCCTTGTGAGACTGTGCCATAGCCTCCTTCTGGTCTAAAGCTACCTGAAGCTCCTCATTTAAGTGCTGATAGGTCTCATCTGATGCTTCAATGGTCTTTTTGATTTCTTCTATGTCATGGTATTTCTTCTCTACATCGGCTTTTGCCTTCTGGGCATTGTCCACAAGTGAGGTTCTCTCCTCCTCAAATCTTGCGATTTCTCCTTCGATTCGGGAAATATTCTCGGTGGTAAATTCCATTGTTCTGGAAATATTAGCTTCCTCCAGTACGATGGCAGATACCTGCTTTAAGGCCTCCTCCTCAAGAGTGGTCTGGCTCTCCAGAATCTTTTGAAATTCTTCATTCTCCTTCTGAATCTGAAGCTCGCGTTCCTTGGCAAAGTTCTCCTCCTCCACAATCTTCTGGAGGTTTAGCTTGATATCAGAGAGCTCTATCTCGATCTGATTGCTTTCGTTCTTTAAGCCTTCAAATACGTTTTCACTTTCTGCACGCTGCTGTTTTGCTCGCTCCACGTTCATCTGAGCGGTATTCTGCTCTAAGAACTGCTTTTGAAGCTCTGCCTTTAACTGCTCAAGCTCCTCTTTGTTGAGCTCCCTTGCCACAGAGATTTCTTCCTGTCTATCCTTAAGCTCCTGAATGGTCTTTTTCAATTCCTCCAGTTGGGTCTCAAGCTCCTCAATCTCACGCTTTCTGGCAAGAAGATTGTTGGTGTTCTTGAACGCACCACCGGTCATAGAACCACCCGGACTTAAATACTCACCCTCCAGAGTTACGATATGTAAGGTATATTTATTCTTCTTTGCAAGGGCAATGGCGTGATCAATGGTATCCACAACCAGTACGCGCCCCAACAGATAGGCTGCCACTTCGTCATATTTGCTCTCACATTTTACCAGCTGGTTGGCAATGCCAATGACTCCGGTCTCTGAAAGATTCTCTTCATTTTTCGGGTTCTTCTTGGCCTTAACACTGGTAAGCGGAAGAAAGGTCGCTCTTCCTAAGCGATTCTCCTTCAGGAACTGAATCATCTGCTTGGCAGTTTCTTCATCCTCTGTGACAATATTTTGAATGTTGCCGGCTAAAGCGGTCTCGATGGCTACCTCGTAGCGTTTTTCTGTCTGAATCAAATCAGAAACAACACCCAGGATTCCCTTGTTGCTCTGCTTTTGCTCCATAACCTTACGGATACTGTTACCATACCCGTCATAGCGTTCTGCAATGCTCTTTAAGGACTCCAGTCTGGAGAGCTGCTTGTTATACCGGTTATTGACTTCCTCCAGCTTCGCTCTGGTCTCAAAGGATTTCTCTTTCCACTGTCTGCCTTTTTCAATCAGCGCCAGCTCTTTGGCTCTGCTCTCTTCCAAAGCAGCCGTAATCTCATCATATACCTTCTGGTACTCTTCTAATACCCCTGCAAGATCCGCCTCTTGGGTCTTTCTGGCAAGAAGTCTCTGGTTCAACTGAGCCTTGCGAATGTTAATCTGCTCCTGCATGGTGTCATAACGCTGGGATCTGGCTTTGATAGAAGCCTTATTATTCAAAAGAGAAATGATCTCATTTTTCCCTTTTTCGATTCCCTGGTTGCAGCGGGCAATCTCTTCCTGAATGGTTCCAAGCTTCGCCTCCGCTTCTACCTTGCGCTCTAAGATTTCCTGTATCTGACGATCCAGTGCTGCCTTCTTTTCATCGTAATGGGCTTTTGACTGCAATCGTTCTTCTTTTTCCTTATCAATAGCGGAAAGTCTGGAAGAAAGGTGTTCATCCGTGGTCTTTGCCGTATGAATCTGCTCATTTAAGACATTGATCTGTCCCTCCAGTTTTCCCTTCATCACGGTAGTATTGCTGATATTCTCCCGGATAGAGTTCACCCTCGCATCCATATCGGCGATGGCGTCCTCCAGCTTCTGGTATTCCAGCTTCAGCTTTTCATTTTCCGCCATAGTCTCTTCCATCTGAGCTGTGGCAATCTCCAGCTTCTTCTCAGTCTCTTCCTGCTCGGTTAGACTCTTTTCGCTCTGCAAAAGGAAGAGATTCACATCATAATTCTTCAGTTCTTCCTTTTTCCGAAGATAAGTCTTAGCCTTCTCTGACTGTCGCTCCAATGGACCCACCTGACGCTCCAGCTCTGCCAGGATATCATTCACACGTACCAGGTTTTCTCTTTCATTCTCTAATTTCTTTTGGGCAGTGGCCTTGCGACGCTTATATTTTACGATACCTGCCGCCTCGTCAAAAAGCTCTCTTCTCTCCTCCGGCTTTCCACTTAAGATTCGATCAATCTGTCCCTGTCCGATAATCGAGTAACCTTCTTTTCCGATACCGGTATCATAGAACAGCTCTGAGACGTCCTTTAACCGACAAGGAACACCATTCAACAAATACTCACTCTCACCGGAGCGATACACACGTCTTGCAATGGTTACCTCCTCGTAATCCACAGCAAGCTGATGATCCGAGTTGTCCAATGTGATGGCCACGTAGGCATAGCTCTGGGGTTTGCGGTTCTGGGTTCCTGCAAAAATGACATCCTGCATGGAAGCACCGCGGAGCTGTTTGGCGCTCTGTTCTCCAAGTACCCAGCGCACTGCATCTGCAACGTTACTTTTTCCACTTCCGTTTGGTCCTACGATGCCCGTAATACCATTATGGAAATCAAATACAATTTTATTGGCAAAGGACTTAAATCCATGTACCTCTAGGCTTTTCAAATACATATACTAACCCTCAATATCCGGCTTCAAAATCAGAAGAGCTCTGTAAGCCGCCTCCTGTTCTGCCGCTTTCTTTGTATGTCCCACTCCACCTGCAATGGACTTGCCATCAATCTTGACCTCCACTTCAAAGCACTTGTCATGATCCGGGCCTGTCTCACGTATCAGGGCATACTCCAATTTCTCATGTTCTCCCTGCACCACTTCCTGCAGGATAGTCTTGCTATCATAAAAGAGTTTCTTATGTTCAATATCTGTGAGAATAAACCTCTCAACAAACTCTTTTGCATTAGTAAAACCACCATCTAGATAGATTGCTCCAATTACTGCTTCCAAAGCATCTGACAAAATAGATTTTCTCATTCTTCCCCCGGTCAGATCCTCTCCTTTGCCAAGAAACAGGAATTTTCCAAGTGAAATAGGCTCTGTACACAGTGCAAGAGTTGGTTCACAGACAATACTTGCCCTAAGTGTGGTAAGCTTGCCCTCCGGAAGCTCTGTGTAATTGCGATACAGAAAATCACTGGATACGATTTCAAGCACCGCATCTCCCAGAAACTCCAGGCGTTCATTATCCATGTTCTTTCTAAAATGCTTTTCATTGGCATAAGAACTGTGAGTAAGAGCAACTTCAAGC
>JALEPP010000015.1 GCA_022767075.1 Agathobacter sp.
CGCGGCATCGGTACCCAGAATCTTCACACCCATCTTGATCAGTGCTTCTGTCAGCTTGATAGCTGTCTGGCCACCGAACTGCACAACAGCGCCGTCCGGTTTCTCAACATTAACTATATTTTCCACATCTTCCGGAGTCAATGGCTCGAAGTAGAGCTTATCTGCGATATCAAAGTCTGTGGATACGGTCTCCGGGTTATTGTTTACGATAACGGTCTCCCATCCCTCTTTTGCAAAAGCCCAGGTACAATGTACCGAGCAGAAGTCAAACTCGATACCCTGTCCGATACGAATCGGGCCGGAACCAAGGACTAACACCTTTTTCTCAGGCCTAGTCTCGGCAGCTTCATTCTCGCTTCCGTATACAGAGTAATAATATGGAGTCTCTGCAGCAAACTCTGCCGCACAGGTATCTACCATCTTGTAAGCAGCTACGATGCCGTTGGCGTAGCGCATGTGACGAATTTCTTCTTCCGTTTTTCCGGTCAGTCTTGCAATGACATTATCCGGGAACTCAATACGTTTTGCTTCCTTCAAAAGCTCTACCGTAAGCTCTTCCTTGGCAAGGCGCTGTTCCATCTCTACCAGGATGGCAAGCTTATCGATGAACCAGTGGTCAATCATGGTAATCTCATGAATCCTGTCGTAGCTTACACCACGGCGAAGAGCTTCTGCAATTACCCAGATTCTTCTGTCATCCACTACCTTAAGCTGATCCATGAGCTCGGTATCGGTAAGCTCTGAGAAATCGTAAGACTGTAAGCAGTCCACGTGCTGCTCCAGGGAACGGATTGCCTTCATAAGGGCACCCTCGAAGTTATCACAGATACTCATAACCTCTCCGGTAGCCTTCATCTGAGTGGTAAGAGTTCTCTTTGCCGTCAGGAACTTATCAAATGGAAGTCTCGGTATTTTTACTACGCAGTAGTCTAGCATTGGCTCGAAGCTTGCGTAGGTTTTTTCTGTAATGGCATTTTTGATTTCGTCTAAGGTATATCCAAGAGCAATCTTCGCGGTTACCTTTGCGATTGGATATCCGGTGGCTTTGGAAGCCAGAGCGGAAGAACGTGATACACGAGGGTTTACCTCGATGACGCAGTACTCAAAGGAGTCCGGATTCAATGCGTACTGTACGTTACATCCACCGGTAATCTCCAACTCATTGATAATGTTGAGGGCTGAGCTTCTGAGCATCTGATACTCCTTGTCCCCCAAGGTCTGAGATGGAGCTACTACGATAGAGTCTCCTGTGTGGACACCTACCGGATCGATGTTTTCCATATTACATACGGTGATGCAGTTACCGTTGGCATCGCGCATTACCTCGTACTCAATTTCCTTCCAGCCCGCAATGCAGCGCTCTACAAGTACCTCACCTACACGGCTTAGGCGAAGTCCGTTGGTAAGAATGTCAATCAATTCCTGCTCGTTGTGGGCAATACCACCGCCGGAACCACCTAAGGTAAAGGCTGGGCGAAGCACCACCGGATATCCGATGGTGTTGGTGAATTTGATGCCATCTTCTACCGTATTTACCACCAGAGAAGCTGCACAAGGCTCACCAATTTTTTCCATGGTGTCCTTAAAAGCCTGACGATCCTCTGCCTTGAAGATGGTCTCTGCCGATGTACCAATCAGCTTTACGCCGTACTTGTCCAGGATGCCTGTCTCCGCAAGCTCCATTCCAAGGTTTAAGCCTGCTTGTCCTCCTAAGGTAGGAAGGATGCTGTCCGGTCTTTCCTTGGCAATAATCTCCTCCAATACCGGAACGGTCAATGGCTCAATGTAAACCTGGTCTGCGATTTCCTTATCCGTCATAATGGTGGCCGGGTTTGAATTTACCAGGCAAACCTCTACCCCTTCCTCTTTCAGGGAACGACAAGCCTGTGTTCCTGCATAGTCAAATTCCGCAGCCTGTCCAATGACGATTGGACCAGAGCCGATTACTAATACTTTTTTAATATCGTGATTTCTTGGCATTACTGGTTCCCTCCCATCATTTCAATAAAACGGTCAAATAAGTATCCGGAATCCTGTGGTCCCGGACAAGCTTCCGGATGGAACTGTACGGTGAAGATGTTCTTTCCTACATAGGCAAGTCCCTCGTTGGTTCCGTCATTGACGTTCACAAAAGCAGGTACTGCTACATTCGGGTCTAAGGTGTCGGTGTCTACCACATAGCCGTGGTTCTGTGATGAAATATATACGCGATTGGTTTTTAAATCCTTCACCGGGTGATTGCCACCGCGATGTCCGTATTTCATTTTATGGGTGTCTGCGCCAGTTGCAAGGGCCATCAGCTGATGTCCAAGACAAATAGCAAAGATTGGAGTGTCGGAATCATAAAGCTTTTTCACTTCTTTGATAATGTCCACACATTCCTTTGGATCTCCAGGGCCGTTACTTAACATAATGCCATCCGGATTGGTGCTTAGAATTGTTTCAGCAGAGGTATGAGCCGGGTAAATGGTAACCTCGCAGCCTCTGTCGTTAAGAGATTTGGCAATATTATTTTTTGCACCAAAGTCAAGAAGAGCTACCTTTTTACCGGTACCTTTTAATTTCTTTGGTTCTTCACAGGTCACCTTGTCTACCACGTTACCTGTATTGTATGCTTTAATCTGTGGAAGCAGCTCCTCTAGATTATAGTTTTCATTGGTGGTAATCATGCCGTTCATTGTACCTTTTTCACGGAGAATCTTGGTCAATGCACGAGTATCAATACCGGCGATGCCAGGAATATCATATTTCTTCAAATAATCCTGAATGGTTCCCTCACAACGGAAATTACTTGGAATACGAGACAGCTCTCTTACGATGTAACCATCCGGCCACGGTCTGTCCGACTCCTGATCTGGGGTAATTCCATAGTTTCCAATTAATGGATATGTCATAACGACTGCCTGTCCTGCATAGGAAGGATCGGTCAATACCTCGAGATATCCTGTCATGGATGTATTAAATACAATCTCACTTATGACATCTTTGGTAGAGCCAATGCTGGTTCCTTCAAACACAGTGCCATCTGCCAGTATTAAAAATGCTTTCATACTTCACCTTGCCCTTTCTGAATCTACAGATTGGCAAAAAAAAAGAGGGATTCTCTTTTTTTCGCACTCCTGCCTAAATTGTAAAAAGTTTATCACAGGACTTTTCATTTTTCAACAGATTTTCCATAAAAAAATCTCCCAAAATCATCTGCTTCAACCCTTGATTCTATAAGGAAATTGTACAATCCCGTCATATGTGTTACACTCGTAAAAGAGGTGAAACAATGGAAAAAGTAAATGGATATGTGGACCATATCATTTTTCGAAATAGTGACAATGGATATACCGTTTTAGTACTTATTGTAGATGAGGAAGAGCTTACCTGCGTGGGAACCTTCTCCGACATCGCTGAGGGAGAGAACATCGAAGCAACCGGAGAATATACCGACCACCCTACCTACGGTACGCAGTTCAAGGTTCACTCATTTGAGGAAAAAGCTCCCGAAGGAGAAATTGCAATCGAAAGGTATTTGGGTTCCGGTGCAATCAAGGGAATCGGCATTGCCCTGGCAGCTCGTATTGTCCGTCGTTTTAAAGAGGATACCTTCCGTATCATAGAGGAGGAACCGGAACGCCTGGCTGAAATAAAAGGAATCAGTCATAGAAAGGCCATGGAAATCGCAGACCAGGTCAACGCCAAAAAGGATTTGAGACAGGCGATGATCTTTTTGCAGCAGTATGGCATCACTACGAACCTGGCTGTAAAAATCTATAATACCTATGGGCAGGAAATCTACAGTATCCTTCAGGAGAACCCTTATCGCATGGCTGAGGATATCCCGGGGGTAGGCTTTCGAACCGCAGATGAGATTGCAAGCCGGGTAGGCATCCGCACCGATTCGGATTTTCGAATTCGAAGCGGTATTCTCTATGCCTTGCAACAGGCATCCGGAGAAGGACACACCTATCTTCCTATGGAAGAGCTGATTGAACGCACCGGCAGACTGCTGGATATCAACAGAAGCTACATAGAGCCACACTTCATGAATCTTGCCATGGAGCGAAAAATCGTTATGCGCCAGGTGGAGGAAGTGACTCAGATCTATGCAGCAACCTTTTTCTATATGGAAGCAAACGTAGCCACCAGATTGCAACAGCTGGACGTCACCTATGATGTCACCGATGCCGTCATTGACAAAAGGCTCCACGATATCCAAAAGGAAACCGGAATGGAGCTGGAGGAACACCAGCTGGATGCGGTGAGGGAGGCAGTTCGAAACGGTCTCTTAATCATCACCGGTGGTCCCGGTACCGGTAAGACAACCACCATCAACACCATCATTCAATACTTTGCCATGGAGGGGCTGGACATTTACCTTGCGGCCCCTACGGGACGTGCCGCCAAGCGAATGAGCGAGACCACCGGATACGACGCCAAGACAATCCACCGTATGCTGGAGCTGAATGGCGGTATGGGAGAAGTCTCTAGCTTTGAACGAAACGAGCAGAATCCTCTGGAAGCCGATGTCATCATCGTAGATGAGATGTCCATGGTGGACATTTCCCTGATGAATTCTCTGTTAAAGGCCATTGTCTCCGGCACCAGACTGATTCTGGTAGGAGATGTGAACCAGCTCCCTAGTGTTGGCCCCGGATGTGTGCTAAAGGACATCATTGCTTCCGGAAAATTCCATACGGTAAAGCTCACCAAGATTTTCCGTCAGGCAAGCACTTCGGACATCATCGTCAATGCCCATAAGATTAACAAGGGTGAGGAAGTCTCTTTGGATAATAAGAGCATGGATTTCTTCTTTTTAAAAAGATATGAAGCAGACAAGATTATCAATGTGACCTTGCAGCTCATCAAACAAAAGCTTCCTAAATTTGTGGGGGCTTCCGAATACGACATTCAGGTATTGACTCCCATGCGAAAGGGTCTTCTTGGGGTAGAGCGATTGAATCAGGTGTTGCAGCAATATCTAAATCCACCTGACAAAAGAAAGAGAGAAAAGGAATACGCAGACATTATCTTCCGTGAAGGGGATAAGGTAATGCAGACCAAGAATAACTACCAGTTGGAATGGGAGATTCGTTCTAAATACGGTCTTTGCATCGAAAAGGGTACCGGTGTCTTTAACGGAGACGTGGGTATCATCGATGAGATTAACGACTTTGCCCAGACCATGACCATTACCTTCGACGAGAATCGTGTGGTGGAATACTCCTTCAAGCAGCTGGAGGAACTGGAGCTTGCCTATGCCATCACCATTCACAAATCCCAGGGGTCTGAGTACCCTGCCGTAGTGATTCCCCTTCTCACGGGGCCTCAGATGCTCATGAATCGCAATCTTTTGTACACTGCGGTAACAAGAGCAAAAAAATGTGTGACCCTGGTTGGAAATGATGAAACCTTTCAGATGATGATCAAAAACACGTCACAGTTGAAACGATATAGCGGGCTGTGCCAGAGACTGTTGGAGTCATAAATCCTATAACTTTTTTATAGAACTACTGCAGTTTTCTTTAAGTGAATTGGAGGAAAGAATCCAAGATATCTTGGGAATTCTTTCCTCCACTCTAACCTCAACGCATCAAATACTGATATTTACGCATCTGTTCATAAATAATTGTTTCAACTCTATTTTTTTCTTCCTTCGTGTATACCTCGATTCCATCTATGAGTTTTCTCATATCCTACCTCTCTATCAAAATCCAAAAATCATCCTCTGCCATTCTTCCCTTTGTTTTATCAATAATCATCATAGGATCATAGAACGGTATCCCTAACGCATCCAGCTGTATCTTGATTTTGTCTCTTGTTTCCGGAAAACATCTTGAGCTTAAGAACTCCTCGTAGTCTTCATAGGTCGGATTCGTATTAACACCAAACGCCCGAAACATAATATTACGCGCATAATTCTTTATCCGAATCTTCCGATTGCTTTCATCCACGTCTATCAAAGTACATTTTTTATCTTTATACATATACCACAGTCTTAGTCCATATTTTTGTACGGGTACTTCTCTTTCCTCCAACCACTGTTCGTTCTCAATCAACACATCAACCAGTAGGGCCATAGGGCCCGTGATTGTGTTGTCCTCATGCTCCCACCTCTCTATGGTTGGTTTTGAAACCCCTACGAACTGGGCAAATTCCTTCTGGGTCATCTCCAAGCTCTTCCGGAATGCTTTTAATTCCTCTGCCGTAATATTTTTTCGTACATTATAGTCTTTCATAGTTTGTCACCTCAACTTAATTTAACCATCATTTTGATGGTTTGTAAAGTAATATTGTAATTATTTTAAATGCCACATATGCTTACTCTCTATAAAGAAAAGGCGTTTTGCAACTCTGCAAAACGCCTTTTCTTTATAAGTACTTCTTAAGCTTGGCACCAAATGGAAGTGCAGGTGATGGCCGGTATCCCCATAGGCACCATAGTTAACCTTTGCCGGTATCTTCTGCATCTTCAATGTTGTAGTTTCGTTTCATCTGTTCATAAAGCTGCTGGGTCAGATTCTCCCCGATGTCATCCACCAGCTTGTCTGCCACAAGCTCGATACATTTATCCATGTACAAATCCTTGTACTGAGACATAATGCCATCTTCCTCATCCTTTGGAATCATGGCCTTTTTGGTCTGCTTAATCACCTGCTCCGCAAAGTAGGATTCAAAATCCTTTAAGGTTGCCTTCAGCTCATCTTCCGTGGACTGAGAGGATAGATTTGCTGCCGAATCCTTTAGGGAAGCTGCCGCATTAGAGCTCTGTGAATTCTGTGCACTCTGCATCACCTGAGTGGCACTGTTAAGTGATGATAAATCCATGGCTTATCCCTCCTAACGCTTCAGATTGTTGGCGGTATCTAACATGGAATCAGCAGTGGTAATCGCCTTGGAATTGAGCTCATATGCTCTCTGGGCCACAATGAGGTTCACCATCTCATCTGCCACCTGCACATTGGAGCCTTCCAAATATTTCTGCTTAATTCCGCTTGCGGTAACTCCCGGAACGGCTCCCTCCAAAAGCGGGTTGCCGGAAGCAGGAGTCGCATCCAATAAGCTGTGCTGTCTCTTCTCAAGACCTGCCGGATTATTGAACTGATAAAGTCCAAAGGATTGATTTAATTCAAAGGTCTCATTTCCAATCTGATAACGAATGGATCCGTCATCCCCGAAAATCATCTTGTCCGCAGTTGCCCCCTGAGGCACCGTGATGGTATTGCCGTTTCGATCCAACACCGGATAGCCCTGCTGGGTGGTAAGCATAACGCTCTGGTCTGCGGCCACACTCCAGGTAAAGTTACCGTTTCTGGTATAATAGGTCTGGCCATCTTCCGCTCTCACTGCGAAGAAGCCTTTTCCATCTATGGCAAAATCGGTTGGACTCTCGCTGGATAGAAGTGAACCCTGGGTATACATAGAAGTCGTTGCTGCAATACGGGTACCAAGGCCAACCTGAGCACCTACCGGTTTGTTCTCTCCATTTGCAGTGGTGGTTCTCGTCTGCAGTGTCTGATACAAAAGAGATTTGAACTCCGCACGCTGCGTCTTATAACCGGTGGTGTTGACGTTGGATAGGTTGTTGGATATGGTATCTACATTTGTCTGCTCTGCAATCATTCCGGTTGCTGCAGTATATAAAGCTCTCATCATAAGGCATCTTCTCCTAATCGTTCAAAAGCTGTTTTCTTGCAATCTGCTACTTTTTCTCTGTTACTGTACGCGGCCTACCGTATTTACTGCCGGTTCAAGGGTCTCATCAATGGAAGTGATAACCTTCTGCCCCGCCTCATAGGCTCTCTGAATGGTAATCATATTGACCATCTCTTTTACTACGTTGACGTTGGAGGTTTCTAAGATACCCTGTTGTACCGTAGCCCCCTCCGGTGCAATCAGCTGTGCTCCCTCGGCCAGATTATAGAGGTTCTCTCCATACTTGATGATGTCGTCATAATTTGCCACATCCACAAGACCGATCTGATCCACTAATACCTCATTCTGGAACACCTGTCCCGCTTCATTCACAAAAATCTTTGCATTAGGGTCTAACTGTACATAGTTTCCCGCCGCCGGATTTCCGGTAAGGGCTCCATTCTGATTCAATACATAGTCCCCATCCTTCGTAACCAGGTATCCCTGGGCATTTACGGTAAAGGATCCGTCTCTGGTAAGCTTATAGCTGGTATTGCCGGCCTTGTCGGTAAAGGATACCGCAAAAAAGCCTTTTCCACTGATAGCAAAATCAGTTTCCTTGTCGGTAACCTTGAAGCTTCCCTCATCCCAGTCTGTATAGACCTGACCAAGGTGGACGCCATAGGCGATATCACCAATTGGACGGTTGAGACCATAGCTACTGGTATCCTTTACACGGATAGCAAGCTCCTCTCCAAAGGTTCTGGAGGTGGTCCCTTCCTTCTTATATGCAGTGGTATCTGCATTGGCCAAGTTGTTTGTCATGATATCCAACCGCTTCATCTCATTGACCATGCCGGTGTGAGCGGTGTATAAACCTTTTACCATATGGCTCTCCTTTTCCCAGACAGCCTGCCCCAAAAGCAGACCTTCTATACCAACCATCAGGGTGTCGTAATCTAATGTCTATATCGGATTTTCTTATGATTTTCTGAACGATATTTTCAAAAGAAGTATCCATTTTCTCGAAGATTATCTCTAAACTCTAGATTTTGTGTATTTCACTCACCCATTATACCACAACTTGTTCTATTGTGTAAATTCCGGTCGTCTCAATTCTTTTGTAATCAATGCAAAGCATACTATCGTGGCAACCAAATCCGCCACAGGACCTGCATACATTACTCCATCAATTCCCAGGAAAAGCGGAAGGATAATTAACAATGGCAAAAGGAAGAGAATCTGTCTGGTAAGGGACATAAAGATACCCTTCTTTGGTTTTCCAATTGCTGTAAAGAAGTTGGCTGAAATCGGCTGCAAAAAGCAAAGGAAAATAAAAAACAGGAAAATCCGGAAAAATTTCTCTGCAAAGTCAAAATACAGTGGCGATCCATTTCCAAAGAACCCAATAATCTGTCTTGGAAAAAGCTGAAACATCGCAAAGGATACCACACAGATGATTGCTGCACTGCCAATGGCCAGATGGTATGCCTTCTTTACACGGTCAAATTTCTTTGCTCCGTAGTTAAAGCTGACAATCGGCTGAAGTCCCTGTGAGATACCTATCACAAAGGACATCACAAGCATGGACACCTTGGCGATAATTCCGGAACAGGCAATCGGTATGGATTCTCCATATATGGATAAGGCTCCGTAATGCTTTAGGGTCTTATTCATCACTACCTGCACCAGCATCATAGCCAGCTGATTAAAGCAAGGCGCAGCCCCAAGGGATGCCACCTCAAGAATAATCTCAGGTTTCGGAGCAAAATGCTTTTTCTCCAGCTTCACGGTCTTGAATCGGAACAGATACCAGAACACCATTGCAGTAGCCACTACCTGTCCAATAACAGTAGCCGCTGCAGCACCGGTCATTCCCCACTGAAATACAAAGACAAAGAGTGCATCCAATATGGTATTCACCACGGCACCCGTAATATTAATGGCCATAGTCATTTTCGGGCTTCCATCTGCACGTACCAGATGTCCGCCCCCTGCTGACAAGATTAAAAATGGAAATCCCAGCGCCACCACTGAGGTATATTCCTTGGCATAAGGCAGCACCTCTGCCGGGGAACCAAAGAAGGTCAGAAGTGAATTCTGGAAAAGCAAGGTAATGATAGTTAGTATCACACCTGCAAAGCCCATCACAAAAATTGCGTTTCCAATAAAGCTTCCGGCCTTCTTCATCTCCCTGCGGCCTGCCGCCAGGTTAAAGGAGGAGGCTCCGCCAATGCCCATAAGAAGGGCAATGGCAATACAAGAGGTGTTTAACGGGAACGCAATGTTCGTTGCGGCATTGCCAAGCTCCCCAATGGCATTGCCGATAAAATACTGATCTACAATGTTGTACAGTGAGCTCACAAGCATTGCAATAATACTCGGGATTGCAAATTGTCTTAACAGTTTGCTTTCCGGAAGAACTCCCAGTGGATTTTCTACTTGGATATTCTGATTCATGGTCTTCTCATCCTCTTTCTGCTTTCGTAATATGTTGGCACCTTTTTCTACAATCTATACTTCCCTTGAATAGACAAAAGAGGAACTTCACAGACAGTCTGTGATGTTCCTCCATATTTTCGTTGGAACAAGGCCTATGGCCTTGAACTATATGCAACGTACCCTCGTTGCCATTCCTTAGTCTTCGTCGTGATGTCCTGCCAAGAACTCCACGTATTTTCCGGTTCCAATTGCCACGCAGGTCATTGGTTCCTCTGCAGTCATGGTATTGATACCTGTCTTTGACTCAATAAGCTCCTCCAAGCCGCGAAGCAATGCGCCACCACCGGTAAGGACAATTCCTCTGTCTGCCACGTCAGCAGCAAGCTCTGGCGGAGTCTTTTCCAATACGGAATGTACCGCCTCTACAATCTGCATGGTTGGCTCACGAAGAGCATCCTCTGTCTCCTCT
>JALEPP010000036.1 GCA_022767075.1 Agathobacter sp.
GACACTTGTGGAGTATGATCCAAAGCAGCACTTTACCCAGCCACCGTCTCATTATACACAGGCGTCTTTGGTAAAGGCGTTGGAGGAGCTTGGAATTGGTCGCCCAAGTACCTATTCCCCAACCATTACCACCATTATTGCCAGAAGATATATTGTAAAAGAGCAGAAGAACCTCTATGTAACGGAAATTGGGGAGGTGGTAAATGCCATTATGAAGGAATCCTTCCCGACCATTGTAGATGAGAGCTTTACAGCAAATATGGAATCCCTTTTAGACAGCGTAGAAGAAGGAAAAGTAAACTGGAAGACGGTAATTGCAAACTTTTATCCGGACTTAGAGGAAGCGGTAAAGAAGGCACATGAAGAATTAGAGAAAATTACCATCGCAGATGAAGTGACAGATGAAATCTGTGAGGATTGTGGTCGCAATATGGTGATCAAATATGGACCACACGGGAAATTTCTGGCCTGCCCGGGATTCCCGGAATGCAGAAACACTAAGCCATATTTTGAGAAAATTGGAGTTCCATGTCCAAAATGCGGAAAAGATTTAGTGATTAAGATGACCAGAAAAGGACGTAAATACTATGGATGTATTGACCATCCAAATTGTGACTTTATGAGCTGGGGCAAACCGGTGGAGGAAAAATGTCCAAGATGTGGTGGTTATATGGTTGTGAAAGGCAACAAATACGCCTGTGCAGATGAACAGTGTGGATATAGCGAAGTGATGAAAAAGGAAAATTCGTAAAAAATTGATTAAAATTACGAATTGTCGTTGAATTGTCTGATAACTCGTGCTACTATTACACTAGTTCATAAATTTACGATAGTAGAAAATAGTGGAGAGAGGGACAATCGTGAGCGTACAACTTTTAGATAAAACAAGAAAAATCAATAAATTATTGCATAATAACAACTCCTCAAAGGTGGTTTTTAACGATATCTGTGATGTGCTGACCGGAATCTTAGAATCCAATGTCCTTGTGATCAGCAGAAAGGGTAAGGTGCTTGGAACCGGACTTTGCAAGGGGGTTGAGGAAATCAAGGAGCTGATTGTAGATGAGGTTGGCGGGTTTATCGATCCAATGCTCAACGAACGACTTCTTGGAATCCTTTCTACAAAAGAAAATGTCAATCTGGAGACCTTAGGCTTTGAGGACAAGAACCGAAGCTATCGAGCAATTATCACCCCAATTGATATCGCAGGAGAGAGACTTGGAACCCTGTTTGAGTATCGCATGGACAGAGAGTACGATATTGACGATATTATTCTTACAGAGTATGGAACTACCGTTGTGGGACTTGAAATGATGCGCTCTGTAAATGAGGAAAGTGCAGAGGAGGAGAGAAAGCTCCAGATTGTGAAATCTGCAATCAGTACATTGTCATTCTCAGAGCTGGAAGCGATTCAGTATATATTTGCAGAGCTGGACGGCAAAGAAGGAATCTTAGTTGCCAGCAGAATCGCGGATCGGGTAGGAATTACCAGATCGGTTATTGTCAATGCACTTCGGAAGTTTGAAAGCGCCGGGGTAATTGAATCCCGCTCGTCAGGAATGAAGGGAACCTACATCAAAGTTGTCAACGATGTGGTGTTTGACGAATTAAGAAAACTGAAAAAATAAATGGATTTTCGGAAAGTCGCAGGAAGCTTATGGTTCCTGCGACTTTTTGCCTATTGGACAGATTATGTGTTTGGGATAGATATAGTGTTATAGAAAAAGAAAAAACACTATATCATGTAAAAAACACTTGAGTTTTTTCCTAGATAATTTATAATGTGATATGAGGTAATAGCTATATTTGGAAGGAGAAGCCTATGATTACGTCAAATGCATACAACTACATCAATGTATTAGACAAGGCTGCAGATGCAAGCTGGACCAGAGAATCTGTTTTGGCACAGAATATTGCAAATGTAGATACCCCGGGGTATAAGCGGAAGGATTTGGATTTTGAGTCGCAGTTACAACAGCAGCTAAAACACTACAAATATACCAATCTGGACGAGAAGGTAAAAAAGACAGATCTTTCCAAGCTAAAGGCAAATATCTACACGGATTTATCCAATTACTCTTATCGATTGGACGGGAACAACGTAGATATTGATACAGAGAACGTTGAGCTTGCTTCCGAGCAGATCAAATACGAAGCCCTGACCAACAGCATTAATGCAGAGTTTACCAGAATGCGTCAGGCTATGGGTAAAGCATAAGGAGGAATAAAAGATGGGATTATTTCAGTCGTTTAATATCAGCGCATCCGGTATGACAGCGGAACGCTTTCGTACAGACATCATCGCAGAAAATATTGCCAATGTGAATACCACAAGAACTGCCTCCGGCGAACCATACAGAAGAAAAATTGTGACATTTGCAGAAAAACAGGTGACACCTTTCAGCCAGTATTATTCCCATTCCAAAAATGCAGTGGTGGGAAATGGTGTGAAGGTTTCTAAAGTCACAGAAGACTATGAGAATGACTTTGTTATGGAATATGATCCTGCCAATCCGGATGCAGACGAGAATGGCTATGTGGCATATCCAAATGTCAATACGGTCACTGAGATGACCAACCTCATTGATGCTACCAGAGCATATGAGGCAAATACTACCGCCTTCGAGGCCAGTAAAAAACTGGCGGAGACAGGCCTTACGATTGGCAGATAACAGGTATTAAAGGAGTAATTCATGGATATTGCAAGCTTAAGCGGAATATCATCTCCCTACATTAACAACTATATGAAGAATCATTCTGTAGCGGAGCAGAATGGGTCCTTTCAAGGGGTTTTATCTGCAGCAATGAAGGGCTTGGAGGAGACCAATCAGCTTCAGAACAATGCGGAGTCAGAGGAGATTCGCTTTGCCTTGGGAGAGGCAGAAAATACACATGATTTGCAGATTGCCATTGCAAAGGCGTCTGTTGCATTACAGTACACGGTAGCTGTGAAGGATGGTCTTTTGGATGCTTACAAAGAGATCATGAATATGCAGATTTAGTTACAGGGATAAGAGGAAGAAGTTATGCCAGAACAAGTACAAAAAATTATCGATCGAATTCTGGAATGGTGGAAAAAATTTACAACCACACAAAAGGCAATTTTGGTCAGCGCTACAGCCGGAGTGCTCATTGCCCTTGTGATTCTTGGAGTAGTAGTAACAAAACCAACCTATGTTCCGCTCTATACTGCTTCAGATACAAAGGATGCAGCCAATGTGAAATCGGTTCTGGATGGGAACAGTGCAATCGATTACCAGGTATCCAGCGATGGATTGGTATTTACGGTCAATCAGAAAAATGAAGCTGCTGCCAATCTGCTCTTGGGAGAGAATGGGGTTCCGTCCCAGGGAATGACCATTGACGATGTGATAGGTGGAGGCTTTTCTACCACTGAAGCAGATAAGCAGAAGAAGAATCAGGTTTTCCTGGAGGAGAGATATGCTTCCCATATTGCTTCTCTGGAAAACGTGGAAAGCTGTACGGTGGACTTAGAGCTTCCTGATAAGGATGGAACCATTTTATCCAGAGAGGAACAGGCATCCGCAGCTGTAATGCTGGAGTTATCAGGTGAGATGGATGAGGATCAGGCCTATGGACTTGCAAAATATATTGCAACCCAGCTTGGCAATGATAACACGGACCATATTACCATTATGGACAACAAATGTAATGTCCTTTATTCCGGCTCTGATTCCAGCACCTCCATTGGCGCTGCAAGTACTCAGCTTAGCTACAAACAGAAGAATATCAATATGATCACCTCCAGAGTGAAAAATGCTCTGGCAAAATCCAAGGTGTTTACTGATATTGAGGTTGCTCCAAACCTTGACATCAGCTTCAGCTCCAAGGAGGTTGTCACCCATGAATACTGGCCACAGGATGGCAGTGATGTGGGATTGATCAATACCATTGATACCTACAGCTCTGCATCCGTTGGAGGTGCGGCAGCAGTGCCGGGAACCGATTCCAATGATGACACGACCTATGTGACTCAGGATGGAGAAATCACGAACTCTACCATCGATGAGAGCTCCATTGATTATGACAACAATGAGAAAATTACTACGGAAGTGGACAATGGCGGAACCATCAACTACGATAACTCATCCATTTCTGTGGTTGCCAATCGTTACGTTCTCTATGATGAGGATGTGCTTCGGGCAAACGGAGAGCTGGATGATATGACCTTTGAACAGTATCAGGCAGAGCATAGCAATCCGGTTGCCGCTGCAGTGGATGAAAGTTGGACAGAAGTAGTGGCAAATGCTACCGGTATTGCCGCAGGCAATATTACCATCGTATGCTATGAGGTGCCAATGTTCCAGGCATCAAAGAAGACAGGAATCGGCTTGGATGATATTCTGCAGATAGCCCTTGCGGTACTTATTTTTGCACTGCTTGGATATGTGGTCTTCCGCAGCACCAGAACACAGAAGGAGGAAGAGCCGGAACCAGAGCTTTCTGTGGAATCTCTGTTGGAGAGCACGGTGGATACCGAAGAATTAGAGGATATTGGTTATACAGAAAAATCTGAGACACGTATTTTGATTGAGAAATTTGTGGAAGAGAATCCGGATGCTGCAGCGTTGCTGCTACGCAACTGGTTAAATGAGGATTGGGATTAGCTATGGCAGAACAGTTTTCAGGGGTGCAAAAGGCAGCGATTCTGCTGATTGCATTGGGACCGGAGAAATCCGCCACCATTTTTAAACATTTAAAAGAAGATGAAATTGAAGAGCTTACATTGGAGATTGCCAACACCAGAAGTGTCGATCCTCAGACGAAAGAGGCTGTGCTGAATGAGTTTTATCAGGTTTGTCTGGCTCAGCAGTATATTGCAGAAGGTGGTATTGGATACGCCAAGGAGCTTTTGGAGAAGGCACTTGGAGACGACAGAGCGCAGGATGTTATTTCGAGGCTTACCGCGTCTCTTCAGGTTCGTCCGTTCGAATTTGTTCGAAAGACTGATCCAAGCCAGCTCTTAAACTTTATTCAGGATGAGCACCCGCAGACCATTGCGATGATTTTATCCTACCTTTCTCCGACTCAGGCATCCCTTGTGCTGGGGGCTTTGCCGCTGGAAAAACAGTCTGACGTTGCAAGAAGAATTGCCACCATGGATCGTACTTCCCCGGATGTAATCAAGGAGGTGGAGCGAGTGTTAGAGAGAAAGCTTGCTTCCCTTGTGAACCAGGATTACACCATTGTGGGTGGTGTAGACGCCATTGTATCTATCTTGAATTCTGTAGACCGAGGTACGGAGAAGCACATTATGGAGACCCTGGAGATCGAAGAACCGGAGCTCGCAGACGAAATCCGCAAGAAGATGTTCGTTTTCGAGGATATTTTGCTACTCAACGACCGTGCGATTCAGCGAGTGCTGCGTGATGTGGAGAATTCCGATCTTGCTGTTGCTCTTAAGTCTACCAACGAGGAAGTGCAGAATGTTATCTTCAAGAACCTTTCAACTCGTCTTGCTGCTATGATCAAGGAGGATATCGAGTTCATGGGTCCTGTGCGTATGAAGGATGTAGAGGAAGCACAGCAGAAGATTGTTGGTGTTATCCGTAAATTGGAAGATGCGGGAGAAATTGTGATTTCTCGTGGCGGAGGTGACGATATCGTTGTCTAATCTAATTAAGCAGTCCTATTATATGGGCACATCGGAAAATACGCCAAAGAAATGGGTGATTAATTCCAATGCCATGGCAGAGCAGAAGGTAAAGGAATATCATAGACAGCTTCAGGCAAAAAAGACACAGGTGATATCCCAAGAGACGGATGGTGAGGCAGAGTTTATAGAGGGATTTCCTCAGGAGGCAGTTCAGGAGGTTCAGCTTCCGGATCCCCAGGAAATCATTGATGCTGCCAATGAAAGGGCAAGAGAAATCCTTGCAGATGCCAATGCTCAGGCGGATGAGCTGTTGAAGGTCACTAACGAGTCGGTGCAACAGATTCAGGAACAGGCAAGAGAACAGGGATATAAAGAAGGCGTTAGGGAGAAAGAGGAGGAGCTTCAAAGAAGACAGACAGAACTGGAGAATTCTTTCTCTGAAAGAGAGCGCAGCTTACAAAACGAATATGAGACGAGGCTTCAGAATATGGAGCAGGAGCTTGTGGAAAACATGCTTCCGGTATTCGCCCATGTGTTGTCTGTAGATTTGTCACACAATGAACAGTTGTTATTGCAACTTTGTAAAAAGACCATTGCCGGCATGGAAATGGACAAGCATTTCTATCTTCGTACTTCCCCTCTGATGCGGGAAGAATTGATGAAGGAGGAAGCATATCTGAAGGAGAATCTTCCGAGCGATGTGGAGATTGAATTTTTGTCAGATGAAAGCATGTCAGATTCGGATTTGGTCATTGAAACAGAATCTGGCATTGTAGATACCGGGGTAGGAACTCTTTTGGACGGAGTTTTAAAGGAACTAAAGAAACTTAGCTATGGAAATTAATACGACAAAATATGAGGCTCTTTGGGACCGTGATTTTGCAAAACATTATGGCAAGGTTTCCAAGGTGGTTGGATTGACAATTGAATCAATAGGCCCTAGTGCCAAGCTGGGAGATATCTGTCATATTTTCCTAAGCAATTCCAGAGATAAGTATGTCTCTGCAGAAGTGGTTGGATTTGCAGATATGAAACTGATTCTTATGCCTTTTGAGGCTGTGGAAGGGGTTGGAATTGGATGCGCTGTGGAGAATACAGGGCATCCTTTATCTGTACCTGTAGGAGAGGCTCTTCTTGGTCACATTGTAGATGGAATAGGAAATCCAACGGACACAGACCAGCTGTTTCTGACAGAGAGCTATCCGGTTGATGCAGCTCCGCCGGATCCCATGGACAGAGAAATCATATCGGAAGTGCTGCCCCTTGGGGTGAAGGCGGTAGACGCCATGATTACCCTTGGAAAGGGACAACGTATCGGTATCTTTGCTGGTTCGGGTGTGGGTAAGAGCACGCTGATGGGTATGTTTGCTAGAAACACCAAGGCGGATATCAATGTCATTGCTCTCATTGGAGAGCGTGGCCGCGAGGTGCGAGAATTTGTGGAGCGCGATTTGGGACCGGAGGGTATGGCAAGGTCTGTGGTGGTGGTTGCCACTTCGGACAGACCGGCTCTGATTCGAAAAAATGCTGCTAAGACAGCAACGGCCATTGCGGAGTATTTCAGGGATCAAGGGCGGGATGTGCTTCTGATGATGGACTCTTTGACCCGTTTTTCTATGGCTCAAAGAGAGATTGGTCTGGCTTCCGGAGAACCACCGGTAACCAGAGGATATCCCCCAAGTGTGTATTCGGAGATGCCAAAGCTTCTGGAGAGGGCAGGCAATTCAGATAAAGGGTCTATTACCGGTCTGTATACGGTCCTGGTAGATGGCGATGATTTTAATGAGCCCATTACCGATACCGCCCGTTCTATTCTGGATGGACATATTATGTTGGACCGAAAGCTTGGGCACAAGGGACATTATCCTGCAATTGATGTGATGCAAAGTATTTCCAGATGTATGTCATCCATTGCGACGCCGGAACACAAACAGCTGGCAAATCGGTTAAAGGCAGTCCTTGCAACCTATCATGAGGCGGAGGATTTGATTAATATCGGTGCTTACAAATCCGGTTCGAACCCGGATATTGATTATGCAATCTCAAAAAATAAGGCAGCCAATGCCTTCCTTTGTCAGGACACTCACGAGAAGTTTCAGTTTGATGAGGAAATTCAACTTTTAGCTCAGGTGTTTGCGGATTAGGAGAATAAAGTATGGCAGTGTTTCGATATTCCATGCAGAACATCTTGGATGTAAAGCTTAAGCTGGAAAATCAGGCGAAAATTGCATATGGAGAGGCGAACCAGGCCTACATGGAGCAGGAGCGAATTCTCACAGAGCTGGTTTTAAAACGTACCAGATATGAGCAGGAGCTGAAGCGATTAATGGAAGGAAGCCTGGACGTGAAGCAGATTAATCAGCTTCGTGGTCAGGTGGCAGATATCAAAACGTTAGCCAGACGTCAGATGATTGAGGTGCATAAAGCACAGAGGGTGCTGGATGATGCAAGGAATCATCTCAATCAGGTGATGCAGGAGAGAAAAACCCAGGAGAAGCTGAAGGAAAAAGCCTTTGACAGGTTTAAGGAGGAGCTTGCAAAGGAGGAGGAAAAGGAAATCGATGAGCTGGTAAGCTATAGCTTTCAGAAGAACATGGATTAAGGAGAGATAGAGGATGCCAAAAGAGAAGGAAGCAGTTCAAGAGAAAGAAGATAGAAAGGCAAAAAGAGAGAAGAAAAAGAAACGTAAGGATACCGATTTGTTGACGGACGAAATGGATCAGGAGGAGGAAAAAGAGACCAGTAAGGTTCTGATTTTCTTTGTGTCCCTTTTGATTGTGTTAATCTGGCTTGGAATTATCGGTGTCCTGATCAAATGTGATGTGGGAGGCTTTGGTTCTTCTGTGCTTTACCCGATGTGGAAGGATGTGCCATATCTCAATCGTATTTTACCGGATGTGGAGAAGGAGTTATACAGTACGGAGGATACACAGTATGCATATGGCTCTCTGGCGGAAGCGGTAGAGCGGATTAAGGAGCTGGAAAGACAGGTAGATGCATTGAGTGCCCAGAGTGTGACGGATTCGGATACCATTACGCAACTGGAAGAACAGCAAAAGGAATTGCAGGCTTATCGCGAGAGAGAAGCGGAGTTTGAAAAAGAAAAAGAAAAATTCTACGAAGAGGTTGTGTTTTCCGACAAAGCACCCGATATAGAACAATATAAGATATTCTACGAGTCTATCGAAAAGGACAACGCAGAGATCTTGTATAAACAAGTGATACAACAGTTACAGAAGGATGCGGAGATAGAGGATTACGTAAAAGCCTATTCGTCTATGAAAGCAAAGGATGCAGCGGAGATCTTTAACACCATGACGGATGATTTGGAATTGGTGGCAAAGATTTTACAGGGTATGAATGCATCCGCCAGAGGCAATATTCTGGCAGAGATGAATGCTGACACGGCAGCAAAGGTTACGGAGATTTTGAATCCTTCCCGCTAACAGGTAAGTGTTGTGAGAAAGGAGGAGCGCGTGACCGCTACAGATTTGAAAAATCTTATGCCAAAAGCATCGGAGCTGTCCAATGTGGTGGGAAAAGGAGCGAAATCACAAGCTGGTGGAAGCAATGATATTTTTGCAGGCCTTATGAATCAGGTCCAAAAAACAAGCAGCCCATCAGCCACAGAGAGCAAACCCCAGTCCAACGTTGGAGAAAGCTACGAAGTGTATGGCAGCAAAATCAACAAAAACGTTAAGAATGTTGAGGATGCAAACGGGACCGACCAGGTGTCGGACAATCCGGAAGTGAAGGATGCGTTAGAGACCCTGGAAAAAGAGCTGGTACAGGAAATTGCAAAGGAACTGGACATGGATCCGGAAGAGCTTGTAGAACTGATGACCGCTCTTGGAATGAAGCCTCTCGATATGTTGCAACCGGAGAACCTGGCGAAGCTTTATATGGAATGCAACAATCAGATGGATGCAACCATGGTGGTAACCTGTGAACAGTTTCAGGAGCTTTTATCTCAGGTAAAGAGCTTGGGAGAAGAGGTAAGACATGATTTATCCATGGACAAAAATCAGTTTGCCGAAGCGGTGTCAATGATGGAAGCTTTGGAACAGCCGGTGGAACTGGATGAGAGCATGGCAAATGAACTGATGGCGCAGGACTCGGCGACACATAAGATCAATGAGGTGACCACAGAGGCCGTAGAGACAGATATTCCTTTGGAAGAGGATGGACAGGCACAACAGGTGGAGACCATGGAGGAAGCTGTGACAACGGTGGAGGATACGGATACCCAATCCGTGATGAAGCAGGAAAGCTTTGACCAAAGGGGAGAGGATACCTTCCATCAGGAGACAGGGACACAGACAGGATCTGTGGTGATGAGTGATAACAGTTCTGTATCAAATGCAGAAATTCCGGAAGCACCACATACTTATATGGACATAACCGATACCATTCAGCTGATCCGTCAGCTTGCAGACAATGTAAGAGTGGCAGTGTCTACAGATACACAGTGGATGGAGATGCAGTTGAATCCTGAGAACCTGGGAAAGATGCTGTTGCATGTCTCTCAAAAGGAGGGCGCGGTAAGTGCTCAGATTACGACTCAAAATGAGATAGTAAGAGAGAACCTGATGCTTCAGATGGCAAACCTTCAGGAGAGGCTGGAGTCGGCAGGACTTAAGGTGGATGCAATCGAGATTACGGTTTCTTCCCATGCCTTTGAGCAGAACCTGGAACAGGGACAGAACAGACAGGAGCAGGATCAGGCAGCAGAACACAGAAACACCGGAAGTACAAGAAGAAATCTCAATCTTTCAGAGCTGGATGGCCTTTCGGGACTGATGTCGGAGGAAGAACAGCTGGTGGCACAGATTATGAGAGACAATGGAAATTCCGTAGATTTTACTGCATAGGAGACCAACAGAAAGGAAGATATTATGGCAGGAATTACAGCAAATGTCGTAAACGGCAAACTGGAATATGATTACACAGATTCCTCAAAGAATCAGAAGACTCAGGGAAGTGACTTGGGATATGACCAGTTCCTTCAGCTTCTGTGTGCGGAGATGCAATATCAGGATCCCTTAGAACCAACCAACAATACCGACTACGTAGCACAGCTGGCTACATTCTCACAGCTGGAGGCAACTCTTGGCATGCAGAAAACCACAGAGAACACCATGGCCAATGATCTGGTGGGCAAGCAGGTAATCCTCAAGGTGACAGATTCCGGAACCGGAACAACCAAGTATGTGGACGGACAGGTGGATTACATCATGTATCAGGATGGAAAGACATACCTTTCCGTAAACAATGCTTTGTATCCGTTAGAGGATCTTGACACAGTGACTGATGAGAAATTTTACAATGCTATGGCAAATTCCAAGACCTTCAGCAACATGGTGAAGCTGTTGCCGGAGCTGGAAAATGTTACCACCGCATATAAGGATCTTATCCAGTCTGCAAGCAAGTTTGTGGATGGCTTGAGCGATTATGAGAAGGGCTATATCGATCAGAATGATTTGACAAAGCTTAAGACCTTAGAGACCAGGTTAAATGAACTGCTTAAGGCAGAGGAAGAGCAGAAGACCGACCAGGATTCCGAACAGGTTGAGGATACCGAAGAAACCGAGAAGGTTGAAGAAACAGATAAGACAGAAGGAACTGAATAAATCGAAAAGAACAACGATTATTTGGAGGGCTTATGAATGGACTCAATAAAATAGCTGAGCAGTTTACTCCGAATATTGCAGCCACCAGTGGGTATTTTTCTCCACAAAGGGTTAATCAAAGTGCAAAGACGTCCGATATATCATTTGAAGACATTTTGAGTGCAAAACAAAAGGAGTTAACCGAAGGTCACCCCTTAAGGTTTTCCAAGCACGCCAATGCCCGGTTGGAAAGTCGGGGCATCGATCTTACCCTGGAACAGACAGCCCGTCTGGAGAGCGGAGTGAACCAGGCAATGGAAAAGGGAATCAAGGAATCCTTGGTACTGATTGATTCCTTAGCATTTATCGTGAATGTACCAAGCAAAACAGTGGTGACAGCCATGGATCAGACGGAAACTGACCGAAATGTATTTACAAATATTGATGGAGCCGTAATTAATTAGCTGGACCTTATGGAAGCTTATGTTCCTGACTGACAGATGGAACACACTTACAGGCTCTCATCATTTAGGAGGACAAATCTTATGATGAGATCACTTTACTCTGCTGTGTCTGGTCTGAAGACACATCAGACAAGAATGGACGTTATTGGTAATAATATCTCTAACGTTAACACAGAAGCCTTCAAATCGTCTTCTGTAACCTTCAGTGAAATTATGTATCAGACAACATCATCTGCATCTGCCGGTAATGGAGCTGTGGGCGTAGGTGGTGTCAATGCAAAACAGATTGGTCTTGGTGTTGCAACAGGAGCAACACAGATGAGCATTACAACGGCTGGTGCGGCAGAGACCACCGGTAATCCATTTGACTTAAAGCTCACCGATAGCCAGACCACCAATTTCTTCGTGGTAAGTGATGGTACCAACAATATGTTTACCAGAGCAGGCTCTTTTTACGTAGACGGAAATGGCTATCTGTGTATGACCAGTACCGGATACACCCTGATGGGATGGCAGGTAGAAGAGGAATCCGGACAGATTCGTAAGGATACCGTAACTCCGCTTCAGGTAATGTCCCCTGCAAACCAGACATCATCACCGGAGGCAACGGAGAAAGCATATATCTCAGGTGTATTGGATAAGAATGATTCCAACCTTACCTCTGTAGATGGATATGCCCAGAGCATGCTGTTCTATGATGACCTTGGATATGCATACACAGCAAAATTTGCAGTGAAGCCGGCGGATACCGCAAACGGTCAGTATACCATCTCTCTTGCAGATATTATCGACCAGAACAGCAAATCTATTTTTGCACCGGGAGCCAGATATGAGAATTCCAATATCAGGGATTTGTTTGGTAATACCGCAACTACGGAAATCAATATCAGTCTTCCAACCTCTAATGCAGGTCTTAAGGTTGGAGAGGCATACTGGGATGCGACCAATGGAGTCTATAAGGTGATCACCGAAAAGGTGGCCGCTTCTAAGTATGGCTTTACCTTCCCGGCAGGAAAGACCAATCCGGATTATGTCACCACAGTGGACAACGGAAACGGAACTACCAAAGGTTACAAGACCTACGAGATGTTTGGATTGACGGATACGGACTTTGCCCAGGCAAATGGAACCAATACCACACCTGGGCAATATCGTAAGATTGGTAATCTCAGCACCGACACCATGACGGTTCAAAAAAATGTGGCCATTCCGGCTGGCTTTACCTGGAATGGAGGTACTAAGGTACTTACTCGCAATGGTGAGAACTTTACCTATGATGCACAGTCCAATGCATTCCGCAGTCAAACCACAGGCGCAACTATGACAACAGCCGCTCTCTTTGGCCTTACAGAAGCTGACGGAACGGTTATTGAGGATGGAGTATATAAGACACAGAATTACACCTTTGATACGACTAACGGTATCTTGCTCATGACAGAGGAACGCAAGCTCCCTGGCAAGGAGGATGAGACCAACCTGACCAATAACCAGTTTTATTATGATTCCAAGACCGGTATGTATTACTATATCCAGTCTGCTACCGTAAAGGGAGAGCAGCCGGCGGAGATTAAGGAACTGGATACCAATGGTAATGGATACTTATCTTATACCGATGAGAATGGAACTACCCAGACTCTTTCTGTGGCGAAAGCCTTCGGATTTACCGCAGGAAAGGATACCACCGTGTCCGTAGTGGATGGTGTAGCTACCGGTTCTATCCAGACCACAGACTTTACCATGACCTTCAATGTAAAGGATGGTACCTTTAATTCCATCGTTACGGATGGACAGACCACTGCCAACTTAAACATGGCTCTTCTCGGAGAGAACTTTAAGAATGTTGTAATTGACTTCAAGCAGATGTTAAACTACAACAATGGCGGTACCTCTACCGTGAAGATGCTTCGCGGTGACATTACCGGTGATGGAGCAGGAAAGAAGCTCGGAGCCTTAACAGGAATCACCGTAGATTCTTCCGGTAAGATTTATGGCTCTTACGACAACGGTAATACCGTGCTCCTCTGTCAGATCGCAGTGGCTCAGTTCTCCAACGCATCCGGCCTTGAGAAGATTGGTAATAGCTGTTATCAGACAACCTTGAACTCTGGTGAGTTTGATGGTATCGGTATTGAGGTCAATGCAGATGGCTCTTCCATCAACACGGGAGAGCTTGAAATGTCAAACGTTGACCTTTCCGGAGAGTTTACAAGCATGATCGTTACCCAGCGTGGTTTC
>JALEPP010000037.1 GCA_022767075.1 Agathobacter sp.
CAGAAGCAATGAGTTTGAGAGACAGGACAGAAATATCTTCTCCAAGGTATCCATTTCTTTTGCAATCGCTGCATTAGGTGGAGATGTTCGTATCAAGACGGTAGACGGAGATATCATTTCATCTGTTGCACCCGGAACTCAGAGCGGAACCAGAATCCGACTGAAGGGAAAAGGTGTTCCATCTCTTCGCAATAAGGACGACAGAGGCGATCACTATGTAACATTAGTAGTGCAGACACCGACGAGCCTTAGTAAAGAGGCAAAAGAAGCCTTAATGAAGTTTGATTCTCTCTCAGGAGATTCTCTCCATGCTGCTTCAAAAGGTCAGCCGGCAGAGAAACATGAGAGGAAAAAAGGCTTCATGGATAAGCTGAAAGAAACCTTGGAATAAGTTAATGGTTCTATACTAGTACGAAACGCCTATGGAATTTTTATACAAAATATTGTATCATCACGGTAGAAATGCCCAAGTAGTTGATGTTACAAAGGAGTATGGACCATGATTACTGAACAGGTTTTGGATGGAAAGACCACGGCGTTCAAGAAATGGTGCTATAACGAGACATTAGAGACAGGACAGGATACAAAAGCACTTGAAAAAAGTACAGATGAGAAACAGGCACTGGAGGAGGAGCGCAGACAGCTTGAGAAAGAGCGCAGGCAGTTTGAACGTCTTCAGAAGGAGTTTGCCCGCAGAATTGAAATAGAAGACCGGAGATTGGAGCAGGAAAAGAAGCTTTTTGATATGAAGGTGAAGATTTTGGAGGAAGAACTTCAAAAGCTTGCTACGGAGAAAGAGCATCTTGAGAAACAAAAGGCCTTCTATAGTCGTGTGAATCAGTATGAGAGAGAATCTGCACACTCGTACAATGATTGTTTCGACGCTGGTTCCAATATTGTAAAGGGTGATATGTTCTTTTCGGGAGTTGGCAGTGAAAAATCCCTTAAGAAGCGATACAAGGATCTTATTAAGATTTATCATCCGGACAATTTGGATGGAGACAAGGATACCATTCAGGAAATTAACAGCCAGTACCATAAGCTTTGTGCGGTATATAAATAGACGCAAGCGATATCATTCGCTTGCGTTTTTAATTTTCAATGATATAATAACCATGTATGTCTGAAAATATGCCCTTTCATAAATGGGCAATTGTACAAGTAAGAAAATTGGGAGGATAGACTCTTGAAGATTATCATTGCAGGTGACGGAAAGGTTGGAGCAATGCTTACCCGTCAGCTTTCTGTTGAAGGAAATGATTTGACTCTTATTGATAACAATGGCAAGGTGCTTGAAAGCACAGAGGAGCGTTACGATATTATGGCGGTTCAGGGGAACTGCGCATCCATGGATGTATTGTGTCAGGCAGGAATTGAGGAGGCAGATCTTTTGATTGCTGCAACAGGCGCAGATGAGGTTAATCTGCTGTGTGCCATGACAGCTCACGGATTGAATTCCAAGCTACACACCATCGCCCGCGTTCGAAATCCAGAGTATTCCAAACAGATATATCAGATGAAAGAGGTGTTCCCGCTTTCGCTTGCGGTTAATCCTGAGAAGCAGACCGCGGATGAGATAGAGCGCTTACTAAAATTTCCGGGATTCCTTCGTAGAGACACCTTTGCCAAAGGGCGAGTGGAGATTGTAGAATTAAAGGTCACAGAGGATAGCAAACTAAGAGGGGCAACACTAAGTACTCTGGACTCGATTACCAAAGCTAAGGTATTGATTTTTGCAGTACTCCGGAAAGGTAAGGCTATCACTCCGGATGGCAATTTTGAGCTTCAGGTAGGAGATCGTCTTTTCGTAACAGCATCCCGAAATGATTTGACGGTGTTATTGAAGGATCTTGGCATTATTACCCATAGAGTAAAGGGGGTTATGATTTGTGGCGGCGGAACCCTGTGTTACTACCTTGCTGAAAAATTGCTAAGAAGCGGAATTTCAGTGAAAATTATTGAGCAGGACCACAATCGCTGTGTACGACTTGCCGCCCTTTTGCCAAATGCAAATATTGTATGCGGAGATGCAAGTAATGGTCAGCTGTTGGATAGCGAAGGGATTGACAGTACGGATGCCGTGATTACCATGACAGGAATTGATGAGCTTAATATGTTCCTCTCTCTCTATGCCAGTGAAATCGGAGTGTCACAGATTGTTACAAAGGTGGGACGTCTTGAAAACCATTCTATGGTAGATAAGCTTCCACTTGGAAGTATTGTATGTCCGAAAGAGCTTTGTGCCAACAACATCGTTCGCTATGTTCGCGCAATGAGAAATACAGAGGGTGCAGCAATCTCTGTCCACACCATTGCAGATGGTCAGGCGGAGGCTGTTGAATTTATGGTTGATGAAAAGACCCTTCACATCGGAGAACCATTAAAGAGATTAAGAACTAAGAAGGATGTATTAATCGCTTGCATTACACATCGTGCAGAAACGATTCTCCCTACAGGAGATTCTACCTTTGAGGTTGGGGATACTGTAATTGTAGTTACTACAGGAGATACCATAATCTACCAGCTCAATGATATTTTTGAATAATGTCTGGGATAGGGCTGTAGTTGTTCAGATTAAAGGGAGTTTGATGAGTTAAGCTATGAATTATAAAATGATGGGAAAATTTGTGGGACATATCGCCCTGGTGGAAGGTGTGTTTATGATTCCTGCTCTTTTCATTGGAATGTATCACCATGAGACAAAATCAATTATTGCATTTTTAATTACCATGGCAATCATTGGTATTGTTTCTGCTTTTTTACTTGCAGTCTGTCGCAATTCGAAAAAGATGTTTTATGCCAAGGAAGGTCTCACTTGTGTGGGGCTAAGCTGGATGGTGCTTGGGGTACTTGGGGCACTTCCTTTTGTGATTTCCGGAAGTATTCCAAACTTCATTGACGCGGTGTTTGAATCGGTTTCCGGATTCACCACTACCGGAGCCTCCATTCTTACTGATGTAGAGGTCCTTCCAAGGAGTATTCTTTATTGGAGGAGCTTTACCCACTGGTTAGGCGGTATGGGGGTTTTAGTATTTGTCCTTGCAATTGCCGTTGGAAGTGAAGGGAAGAGTGGTTTTACCATGCATTTGCTTCGAGCAGAAAGCCCGGGACCGAAGGTGGGCAAATTGGTTCCAAGAATGAAGCGCACTGCGGAGATTCTATATCTGCTCTACATTATTCTTACAGTGTTAGATTTTATTTTTTTAATGATTGGAAATATGCCGGTGTTTGATGCGGTGTGTACGGCTCTTGGCACTGCCGGAACTGGTGGATTTGGTGTGCGCAATGACAGTATCGCGGGCTATAGTCCATATATTCAAAATGTATGTACCGTATTTATGTTGCTGTTTGGTGTGAACTTCAGCTGTTACTATTTGCTTTTGCTTGGTCAGGTGAAGAATGTCTTCAAGGATGAAGAGCTTCGGATATACTTGGGCCTTGTTTTTGGTAGTATTGCACTTATTGTTTGGAATTTGAGAGGATTTTACGATACTCTTGGGGAGACAATTCGCTATGCCGCCTTTCAGGTTGCTACAGTTATGTCCACCACGGGATTTGCAACGGCAGACTTCGATCAGTGGCCAGCTTTCTCAAAGGCAATTCTGATGTGTCTGATGTTTGTGGGGGCCTCTGCGGGAAGTACTGCCGGCGGATTTAAGGTGGGTCGTCTGATGCTCCTTATGAAGAATCTCAGGAGAAAGGTCAGAAAATCCGTAAATCCAAATCGCGTTGAAATTGTCAGAAACAATGGCGATATGATAGATGAAGATACCCTTGCCAATTGTAATAGTTACCTGGTTGCATACGTATTGATTCTGGTTTTTAGTTTCTTATTGTTATCCTTAAATGGCTTTTCACAGACCACTACCTTCAGTGCAGTAGTGTCATGTTTTAACAATATTGGACCTGGTTTTGAAGGAGTTGGGCCTACTTGTAATTTTGCTTCCTTTAGCTGGTTTTCAAAGGTTGTATTGATTTTTGATATGTTGGCAGGGCGTTTGGAGATATTCCCAATTCTGATCCTGTTTTCAAAGAGTACCTGGAGACGGAGATAAGAGATTCAGGGAACCATGACAATTCAAAGAATAGGAGAAAAAGTGCTATGAAATGGAAAAAATATCGCATAGAGACTACTACCGCAGCAGAAGAGTTTATGAGCTCGATGCTGATGGAACTGGGAATTGAAGGTATTGAAATTGAGGATAATGTGCCGTTATCAAAGGAAGATCAGGCGGACATGTTTATTGATTTTCTCCCGGAATTGCCGGAGGATAAAGGAATCAGTTATGTAAGCTTTTATCTGGAGGAGTCGGAGGACGGAAAAAGCGATGACACGGAAATCCTAAAACAGGTAAAAATGGGACTTGAGGATTTAAGGTCGATGGTTGACGTGGGAAGTGGTATGATTACTTCCAGTGAGACGGAGGATTTAGACTGGATTAATAACTGGAAGAAATATTTTTCTTCCTTTACCATTGATAATCTTTTGATAAAGCCTACCTGGGAAGAACAAAAGGAGGAGGATAAGGACAAGCTTTTGGTTGAGATTGATCCGGGAATCTCCTTTGGTACGGGAAAGCATGAGACCACTCAGCTATGTATCAAACAGCTAATGAAATATATCGGCAAAGAAGTAAAGGCACCGAAGGTTCTCGATGTGGGATGCGGCAGTGGAATTTTATCCATTGTGGCATTAAAGCTTGGAGCAAGAGAGGTTGTAGGTACAGACCTTGATGCAGATTGCATGATATCTACCAGGGATAATATGGAAGTGAACCATTTAGATGCTTCCCTTGGTAAATTCTATGTTGGAAATCTGATTGACGATGAAGAACTTCAAAAGACTGTGGGAACCAAAGAGTATGAAATTGTTGTGGCCAATATTCTTGCAGATGTGATTATTCCAATGGCTCCGGTGATTCCGGACCGATTAAAGAAGGGTGGATATTTCATTACCTCCGGAATTATTGATTTCAAAGAGAATGAGGTAAAAGAGGCGATTGAAAAAGCAGGATTTACGGTAGTTGAGATCAATCATCAGGGGGAGTGGGTAAATATTACCGCACAGAAGAATTAAGGATTGCGTGTGTATTCGCTGCTTGAATAAGAAATAGGAGGTGGTCTGATGTATCAGTTTTTCGTGGATGAAGAGCAGAAGACAAAAGAGGGAAAAATTCATATCATTGGACCGGATGTGAATCATATCAAGAATGTGGTACGCATGAAAATTGGTAATCGGGTACGTGTCAGTGTAAGGTCTGGGGAAAGCTATTTTTGTGATTTGGAAGCTATATCAGATGACCTGATTGTGGCAGCTATTGTAGAGCAGGACACGGTTGGAACAGAGCTTTCTCAAAAAGTGATATTGTTTCAAGGTCTGCCTAAGGGAGATAAGATGGAGCTCATTATCCAGAAGATGACAGAACTGGGAGTGGCGGAGATTTATCCTGTGGCTATGAAAAATTGTGTGGTAAAGCTGGACGAGAAAAAAGCCGGGTCCAAGGTGACAAGATGGCAGGCTATCGCAGAGAGCGCGGCAAAGCAGTCAAAGCGCACGGTAATTCCAACAATCCATATGCCTGTTTCTTATGAACAGGCAAAAAAAATTGCGTTGGGACTTGATATCAAGCTTGTACCCTATGAAAATGCCAGGGGAATGGAAGCTACCAGAGAGATTATGTCATCGATTCAAGAGGGAGCATCCATCGGTATCTTTATTGGACCGGAAGGTGGATTTGATCAAAAAGAAATAGATTCTTTAGAGGATAGCTTTTATAGAATCAGTCTTGGAAGACGTATTCTTAGAACGGAGACAGCTGGACTTGCGACGATGTCTATGCTGGTATATTGCTTGGACGACTAGAACTGGAGGAAGCGTAAGTGAAAGCATATTTTGACAATTCAGCTACTACTCGTTGCTTGCCGGAAGCAACAGAGCTTATGGTACATTTATTGCAGGAGGAGTATGGCAATCCATCCTCTCTTCACACCATGGGATCCAATGCTGAAAAATATATTACAGAAGCAAAAAAGAAAATAGCAAAGACATTAAAGGCGCAGGAGAAGGAGATTATCTTTACTTCCGGAGGAACCGAGTCTGATAATCTGGCTATTTTAGGTGCAGTAGAGGCCAACAAAAGAGCGGGAAATCATTTGATTACCACAGCAGTAGAACATGCGGCAGTTAGCGCTACCATGGCTCATTTGGAGGAGCTGGGATATGAGGTGACCTATCTTCCGGTAGATGAAACCGGTGTGATTTCTTTGGATGATCTAAAGGCTGCCTTAAGAGAAGATACCATTTTGGTTTCCATCATGGCTGTTAATAATGAAATGGGGGCCTTAGAACCAATTGAAGAGGCAGGAAAGGTGATTAAGGAGTTTAACCCTTCCATTGTTTACCATGTGGATGCAATTCAAGGATATGGTAAAATACAAATTATCCCTAAGAAGATGAATATAGACTTACTTTCGGTCAGCGGACATAAGATTCACGGACCTAAGGGAGTAGGATTCTTATATATCAAAGAAAGAACAAAAATTAGGCCGATTATTTTCGGTGGAGGACATCAGAAGGGGATGCGTTCCGGTACGGAAAATGTTCCTGCTGTTGCAGCACTTGGTGTGGCCGCAGAACGAATCTATGAGAATCTTGAGGAAAAGAGAGAGTATCTCTACGGTCTCAGAGATTATTTTGTGGAGGAAGTGACAAAAATCCCGGGGGTTTCTGTAAATGGACGAACCGGAAGACAGATTGCTCCACATATTGTAAGTGTCAGCATCAAGGGGGTCAGGGCAGAGGTCATACTTCACACTCTGGAGGAAAAAGATATTTATGTGTCAGCCGGATCTGCTTGTTCTTCAAACAAGCCTGCTATCAGTAAGACCCTAAAGGCGATTCATTTGGACCAGAATCTTTTAGATTCTACAGTTCGATTTAGCTTTTCCACGGAGAACACCATGGAAGAGATTGACTATGCCTTGGAGATTATGAGGTCTGTGATTCCAATGCTTCAGAAATATACAAGAAGATAATCGGTAAGAATATACAAAGAAGAACGTTTAACTAAGAAAGGAAGTCTATGTATTCAGCTTTTTTAATTAAGTATGCAGAGATTGCTACAAAAGGAAAGAACCGTTACTTATTTGAAGATGCCTTAGTACATAATATTAATTTCCAATTGAAAAATGTAGATGGAAAATTCAATGTACGCAAAGAGCAGGGACGAATCTATGTTGAGACAGATGGTGAGTACGATTACGAGGAGACAGTTGCAGCTCTTAAGAGAGTATTTGGTATTGTTGGAATCTGTCCGGTCGTGCTGGTGGAAGACCAGGGCTTTGAACAGCTTGCAAAGGATGTAATTGCTCATATCGAAGAAGCATATAAGGATAAGAACTTTACCTTTAAGGTAGATGCCAGAAGAGCAAGAAAGAATTATCCAATGAATTCTATGGAAATCAACGCCGCCATTGGAGAGCGTGTGCTTGAGGCATTTCCGGAGACCAGAGTAGATGTGCATAATCCACAGGTTCTATTGCGTATCGAGGTTCGTCCTAAGATTAATATTTATTCGGTGGAGATTCCGGGACCGGGTGGAATGCCGCTTGGAACCGCAGGAAAAGCAATGCTCCTTTTATCAGGCGGAATCGACAGCCCGGTAGCGGGATACATGATTGCAAAGCGTGGGGTTACCATTGAGGCAACGTATTTTCATGCGCCACCATATACCAGCGAAAGAGCCAAACAGAAGGTTGTTGATCTTGCGAAAAAGGTTGCCCGCTACACAGGTCCGATTAAGCTAAATGTGGTGAACTTTACCGATATTCAGCTTTACATCTACGAAAAATGTCCTCATGAGGAGCTTACAATTATCATGCGTCGTTACATGATGAAGATTGCAGAGCATTTTGCACAGGAGAGCAAATGTCTGGGACTGATTACGGGAGAAAGTATTGGACAGGTTGCATCTCAGACCATGCAGTCCCTTGCGGCCACCAATGAAGTATGTACAATGCCGGTTTACCGTCCACTTATTGCGCTGGACAAACAGGATATCGTTGAAATTTCGGAAAAGATTGATACTTATGAGACTTCCATTTTGCCATTTGAGGATTGCTGTACCATATTCGTGGCAAAACATCCGGTGACAAAACCAAACCTCAATGTAATCAAGAAATCAGAGGAAAAGCTTACAGAAAGAATTGATGAGCTAATGAAGACCGCCATTGAAACGGTAGAAGTAATTAACTGTGAGCCAGAGGAATAAAAGGCTTTTTGGAAAATAAAAATCCCCCGAATATCGGGGGATTTGTCAACGTAATAATTACTCAATGATATATGGTTTTAATACTTCCATGATTTCATCAAGGTTGGTCTCGGTGTGAATTGCGAGATCAATTGGTTTAGAAAGATCTAAACTAAAGATACCCATAATGGATTTTGCATCGATTACATATCTTCCGGAAATCAAGTCAAAATCAAAATCAAATTGTGTGATTGCGTTAACGAAGGATTTTACCTTTCCAATCGAATTTAAAGAAATCTGTACTGTTTTCATGGGAAAACCTCCTTAAGCTATATTCTCTAACTAACTTGAGTCTATATGTTTTTGGATGAAAAGTCAATGATTAGGAGATAAATAAAAATGAAAAGAGCAGCACTTCATAACCTTGGATGTAAGGTGAATGCATATGAAACGGAAGCGATGCAGCAAATGCTGGAGGAGGCAGGCTATGAGATTGTTCCTTTTCAGGATACTGCGGATGTATATGTAATCAATACCTGTTCTGTCACCAATATGGCAGACCGCAAATCTCGTCAGATGCTTCATCGTGCCAAGGCAAAAAATCCGAAGGCCGTGGTTGTTGCCTGTGGATGTTATGTTCAGACAAAGGAAAAAGAAGCAGTTAAGGATGCTTCCATCGATCTGATTATTGGAAATAACTGTAAGAATCAGCTTGTCCCTCTTTTGGATCAGTATTTCAGGGATCGCGGTGAAAAAGAGCACGTGATTGATATCAACCGGGGAAATGCCTCTTATGAGGAGATGCATCTTACCAGAACGGCTGAACACACGAGAGCTTTTATAAAGGTTCAGGATGGATGTAATCAGTTCTGCAGCTACTGTATCATTCCTTATGCCAGAGGTCGGGTAAGAAGCAGACATATGGAAGATGTACTTGAGGAAGTGAAGACTTTAGCCCGGAATGGATACAAGGAAGTTGTCCTTACTGGGATTCATTTGAGCTCTTACGGGGTAGACACTGACGACAGCCTTCTTCACCTGATTCAGGAGGTGCACAAAATTGAGGGCATTGAGAGAATTCGCTTAGGCTCCTTAGAGCCAAAGATTGTTACAGAGGAGTTCGCAAACGAGCTTTCAAAATTAGAAAAGATCTGTCCTCATTTCCATCTCTCTCTACAGAGTGGATGCGATGAGACCTTAAAACGTATGAATCGAAAATATTCGGCTGAAGAGTACGAAGCCGGTTGTAGGATTTTAAGAAAGTATTTTGCACACCCGGCAATCACAACAGACGTTATTGTTGGTTTTCCGGGAGAGACGGAGGAAGAATTCCTTACAACCAAAGAATATCTGGAAAAGATTCATTTTTACGAAATGCATATTTTTAAATACTCCAAGCGAGAGGGAACCAGAGCGGCTGTCATGGAAAATCAGGTGCCGGAAGAGGTTAAGACAGAAAGAAGTGCCGTACTTCTTGAGCTGGAAGCAAAGATGTCTGCGGAATTTCGAAGCTTTTATGTGGGAAAGAAAGAGTCTGTGTTATTAGAGGAGGCTCATGTGATAGATGGAGTGTCTTATCTTGTTGGCTATACCAAGGAATATGTAAAGGTTGCCATAGAAGAGGAGAAATGCCCGGTGGGATGCAATGAAATCTACTGTGGCACCATTGAAAAAGAGTTGGCGCCAGCTTTATTTTTAATTTCTTAATAGGAAATAAGGTTGTGTTTTTTCAGCTTGTAGTTTACAATGGAGAAGAAAAGCGATTGTGAATCCAAAAGGCAAGAGCAAGGGCGTGAGAAAATGCAAAGTATAAACAACACACAATATTTTAAATTAGAAAAGGAACCGGAACTTCAGGTAAAGGACGTTCTCGAAATGGTCTACGCAGCACTCCGCGAAAAAGGATATAATCCTTTAAACCAGATGGTTGGGTATATTATGTCAGGAGATCCTACCTACATTACGAGCCATAAAAATGCCAGAAGCATGATTATGAAGATTGAGCGTGATGAACTTGTAGAAGAGATTTTGAAAGCGTATATTACAAATAATTCCTGGGACTAATCCGGTACGGTGAAGAATGCGGATTTTAGGACTTGATTATGGCACAAAGACGGTTGGGGTCGCAGTGAGCGATCCGTTGCTGCTTACAGCTCAGGGGGTGGAGATTATTCGCCGCAAATCTGCTGGTAAGCTGCGCCAGACTTTGGCCAGGATTGAAGAACTGGTAGAACAGTACGAGGTAGAGACTATCGTATTGGGCTATCCAAAGAATATGAACAACACAGAGGGAGATCGCTGTGAACAGACCAAAGAATTAAAGGAAATGCTGGAGCGAAGAACCGGCTTACCTGTAGTGCTTTGGGACGAGCGACTTACAACAGTTGCAGCAGACCAATCCATGATGGAGATGGGAATCAGAAGAGAAAACCGCAAGGACTATGTGGATGAGATTGCGGCTATATTTATTTTACAAGGATATCTGGATTATTTGTCCAATCAGAAGGCAAAGGAATCCTAGGTGTCTGATTTTGATGTAAGAAAGGCTTATTGTATGGAAAAAGTAACATTTTATGATGATATAGAGGATACATCTGTAGACTTTTATGTGGTGGAACAGACAAAACTCAACGGTGAAACTTATCTTTTGGTTACAGAAGATGAGTCTGAGGAAGCGGAGGCTTTTATTCTTCGTGAGGTAAGAAGCGAAAACGATGAAATTACCTACGAAATGGTAGAGGATGAACTGGAGATTACAGCTCTTGGAAAAGTGTTTGCAGAGCTTTTGGATGAAGATACAGACATACAGTTCTAGATGCCTGTTAGGAATGTCCGGGAGTAGGGCATCAGGAAGGAACTGTCAGATAAGAACTTAAAAAGTACGAGTTTCGGAACGCGCCGCGGGGAAGTATACTGCAGGGCGTTTCTAAACTGTGCGTTAGAATATGATAATCGGAGGTATTATGTTTAGAAAGAAAACAAATCAGAACACAGAACAGAACGTTGAAAACACACAGAAAGTTACCAATAAAACTAAGAAAGCTCCAGTAGAAAAGAAGCCAGGAAGCAAGTTAAAAATAATTCCTCTCGGTGGTTTGGAACAGATCGGAATGAATATCACCGCCTTTGAGTATGAGGATGATATCATTGTAGTTGATTGTGGAATCTCTTTCCCGGATGATGATATGCTTGGTATCGATTTGGTTATCCCGGATATCACCTACTTGAAAGATAATATTGACAAGGTAAGGGGATTCTTTATTACCCATGGACATGAGGATCATATCGGAGCAATTCCTTATGTGCTGAAGGATATTAATGTGCCAATCTATGCCACAAAGCTTACCATTGGTATTATTGACCATAAGCTGGAAGAACATGGCATGCTCAAAAAAGTAAAACGCAAGGTTGTAAAATATGGACAGCATATCAATCTTGGATGCTTCCGTGTGGAGTTTATCAAAACAAACCATAGTATTCAGGATGCTGCGGCACTTGCCATTTATTCGCCGGCAGGTATCGTGGTCCATACAGGAGACTTTAAGGTGGATTACACACCGGTGTTTGGGGATGCTATCGATTTACAGCGTTTTGGTGAGATTGGAAAGAAGGGAGTCCTTGCACTCCTCTGTGATAGCACCAATGCTGAGCGTAAAGGCTTTACTATGTCAGAGCGCTCTGTGGGAGCAACCTTGGATGCGATTTTTGCCGAGCATAAGGGCAGACGAATTATCGTAGCGACTTTTGCATCTAATGTAGATCGTGTACAGCAGATTATTAACAGTGCTGAAAAATTTGGTCGTAAGGTTGGTATTGAGG
>JALEPP010000047.1 GCA_022767075.1 Agathobacter sp.
AAGCTGGCAATTGCAATCGCATAGATGTACAAAATGACTACATGATACGCTAACGTTGATGCATTGATAGTCACAAAGCCAATGGCACAAAATATCAGTACATATTTCACATATGCTTCCTGGCTTTTTGCCACATTAACCAACAGAGTTGGAGCCCACAGGAATATGGAGCCAATCACATAGGCTAACGTCATGACTCCCATATCCGTTCTCCCTTCATCCCTTTCTCTATCAAACTGTAAAATTATGTCTCTGTGGATTGTTCCTCTTCCTTGTTCCTCCTGCGGCGTTCTTCCTTTTCTTTTTTCATTTGAGCCATCAGACGGTCATACTCATCCTCGGTTCCTACAAAGTGGTTATATCCAATGTATCCCGCACACCACACTGCCCCCGCCACCGTCGTGGACAGTGCAATCTTTACAATGCATCCAATCAGAATGTGAAGGGTAAGTGTTCCGGATGTGAAAGCTCCCACCAGCTGTTGAATCGGGCAGATTAACAGAAGATAACCACCTACATAAATTGCTCCTACAATCCCCAAAATATAGCATAGGATAGAGAGGACTGCATTTGTTTTCTTTTTCATAATTACTCCTAAATCGACTCTTCTTTCGAACTTGATAAATCTTTAATCCATTGCCAACACAATGGTATTTTGACTTAAAGTCTGCTTCAAATCAATAACCCTCTGGTTTCTTGAGCCTCTGAATTTCAGCATGATACTATGCTCTGCTTCCACGTAGGGACCATCCACCAGGATATCTATGGTTTCAAGCAATGGCTTCGTACATTCTGTGTAGACTCTTCCTCCCGGAATCAGGTCCTTATCCAGTACATAGCCCGTATATGCCCAGACATTCTTGTCCGGATAGCACTTTCTCATGCTTTCCATAAAGGGAACCAAAGCTTTTTGATTCTCCGGCTCAAAGGGATCTCCCCCAAGAAGCGTGAGTCCTTGAATATAATCCGGCTCAAGGGAATCCATGATTTCCTTTTGTACGGACTCATCAAAAGGCTTACCATATGAAAAATCCCAGGTTTCCGGTTGAAAGCAGCCCTTACAATGATTTCTACAGCCAGACACAAAGAGTACCGTGCGGCATCCGGTTCCATTTGCAATATCACAATACTTTATTCCTGCATAATTCATAATTTCTATCCATCCTACCTAAAAAGGAAGGGCTCCTTGCTGCCCTTCCATTCTTTTTGCCTTAAGACTACTTCTCCTTCTGAATCTCCAGAATTCCTGCACACTTTGAAATGGTGGTCCAGGTTGCGTCCGGATAATCCTTTAAAATCTCGGTCTTGATCATTGGGAAATCACACTTGAAATTCAAGTCCTTATTAGCTTTCATACAGGCTTTTTTCTGTTCTCTTGTATCAAAGCCAATGCCTCCTACAATTACCTTTCCTCCCGGCTTCACGTGTTCAAGAACTTCCTCCATCAGTCGAACCTTCTCTACATCGTCCATGTTATATACTGCGTACGTGGAAAAAGCCAGGTCAAAGGTCTCTCCCAGAAGCTCTGATGGAAGTCCCATCTCGTAGTCCTCGTGAAGAAAGCACCCGTTTGGCATATCAATTCTGGCTGCTTCTACCATGGATTCGTTGGTGTCCACACCCACAATATCAAGTCCATCCTCGTACAGTCTCTTGGTGATTATCCCTGTTCGAAATCCGAATTCAAACACCTTTTGTGCACCGGAATCTCTTACTCTTTGATACACCTCATCTAACAGCTCATGATAACCTGCGATTGGATATTCATCACCCTCTTCAAAGTCATGAATCTCTTTCCTGTAGCCTTTTGCCCATAAACTAAATGCCATTGTATTGCACCTTCTTTCCCATATCTCCATATAAGCATATTATACTGTTTTTTTTACTTCGATTCAAGTGCGTGATATAAATGTGAGACAGGTAATCCTACCACATTAAAGTAGTCACCATTGATTCCCTTTATATGCTTTGCAAAAGCTCCCTGTATCCCATAGGAGCCCGCTTTATCCATGGGATCCTTCGTTCTGATATAGTCCCATATTTCCTCATCTGTAAGCTCACAAAACTCTACATCAGTCCCCTCATGGAAGCTTTCTGTCTTTTCTTTTCCTTCTTCCATTGAAAAAAGAGTAACTCCGGTGTATACCTGATGGGTTCTACCGGAAAGCATACGAAGCATTTTTCCTGCCTCTTCTTCATCCTTTGGTTTTCCAAGAATGATTGCTTTTTCCTCCGCTTTCACTGACACCACCGTATCTGCCCCTATTACAAGGCACTCTTGCTTTTCCACCTCCGTTAAGGTCTCCCACACAGCCCTTGCCTTGATTTTTGACAGCTCCTCTACCACAAAAGCCGGCTCTTTTTCTGTGGTGATTTCCTCAGCGTCACTGGTTCGAACCTCAAACTCGTACCCAATCTGGCTTAACAGCTCCCTTCTGCGAGGAGAGGCTGAGGCCAGAATCAATCTCTTATTCATACTCTTCTATGCCTGTTTTCCTTCTTAACAATAATTCCCAGTACGATTCGTTTCCCGTACAGAGGAAAGAAAAACTATCCCCAAACAGAGGATAGCTCTTCTTTCGTACATTTTATTTATAAGTGTAATACTCTCTCTTTGATTTCCTGGGTTCTTCCCTGATTCCAGAACTGTGTTCCGATATATCCGCAAGTACGACGAGCAACACTCATCTTGTCCTGATCACGGTTTCCGCAGTTAGGACATTCCCATACGAGTTTTCCGGATCCTTCCTCTGATTTGATCTGAATCTCTCCGTCATAGCCACATTCCATGCAATAATCACTCTTGGTGTTGAGCTCTGCATACATGATATTCTCATAGATATACTGCATTACAGAGAGAACTGCATCGATATTATTCTGCATATTTGGTACTTCCACATAGCTGATTGCTCCACCCGGTGAAAGCTCCTGGAACTGTGCTTCAAACTTCAGCTTGTCAAATGCATTCATCTCCTCTGTTACATGTACATGGTAACTATTGGTGATGTAGTTCTTGTCTGTAACTCCTTCGATATATCCAAAACGCTTCTGTAAGCATTTTGCAAACTTATAGGTAGTAGACTCAAGAGGAGTTCCATAAATACTAAAGTCAATGTGTTCCTTTGCCTTCCAGGTTGCACATGCCTCATTTAGCTTACGCATTACCTCAAGTGCGAAAGGAGTTCCCTCCGGATTGGTGTGGGAAACACCCTTCATGTAACGAACGCACTCACAAAGTCCTGCATATCCAAGAGATATGGTGGAATATCCATTGAACAATAATTCATCAATGACGTCACCCTTTTTGAGTCTTGCCAATGCACCATTCTGCCACAAGATAGGTGCAACATCAGATGGGGTACCGAGAAGTCTCTTATGTCTGCACATAAGGGCACGGTAACATAATTCCAATCTCTCATCCAAGATTTCCCAGAAACGATTAAAATCTCCCTCGGAAGAGCATGCCACATCTACAAGGTTAATGGTTACGACACCCTGATTAAATCGTCCGTAATACTTTGGCTTGTTGGTCTCCGGGTCTACATATGGAGTCAGGAAAGAACGACATCCCATACATGGGTAGCAATTTCCATTTCCGTTCTTGTCTACCTTTAATTCCATCATCTTCTTTTCAGAAATATAATCCGGAACAAGACGTTTTGCAGAACATCTCGCAGCAAGCTCAGTCAGATACCAGTATTTGCTGTCCTTGGTGATGTTATCCTCCTCTAATACATAGATGAGTTTTGGGAATGCCGGGGTAATGTATACTCCCTTTTCATTCTTAACACCCTTAATTCTCTGGTGGAGCATTTCTTCAATAATAGCAGCCAAATCCTCTTTGGTCTGTCCTTCCTCCACCTCGTTCAGGTACATAAATACCGTGATAAATGGTGCCTGTCCATTGGTCGTCATCAATGTGATTACCTGATACTGAATCATCTGGACGCCACGATTAATCTCCTCTTTGACACGCATCTCTGCCACTTCGTTAATCTTCTCGGTAGAGAGTTCAAGTCCTGCTGTTTCGAATTCCTTTGCAACCTGCTTACGGAACTTTTCACGGCTTACCTGTACAAATGGAGCAAGGTGAGAAAGAGAAATACTTTGTCCTCCGTACTGGTTAGAAGCAATCTGTGCAATCGCCTGGGTTGCAATATTACATGCAGTTGAGAAGCTCTTTGGAGGATCAATCATGGTCTCACTAATCACCGTACCATTCTGAAGCATATCCTCTAAGTTTACCAGACAGCAGTTGTGCATGTGCTGTGCAAAGTAATCTGCATCATGAAAATGAATTAAGCCTTTTTCATGAGCCTCTACAATATCTTCCGGCAAAAGGAATCTACGGGTGATATCCTTACTTACCTCACCAGCCATGTAATCTCTTTGTACACTGCTGACAGTAGGGTTCTTATTGGAATTCTCCTGCTTAACCTCCTCATTGTTGCACTCAATTAAGCTAAGAATCTGCTCATCTGTAGAGTTCGATTTACGCACCAGCGCTCTCTTGTATCGATAAGTAATATAGTTACGCGCAACAGTAAAGGCATGCTGGTTCATCAACTGATTCTCCACCATATCCTGAATCTCTTCCACACTTGGAGAACGTTTCATATTCTCACAAGCTATCTCCACATTTTTCACAATTTCACGAACCTGCTCTTCGGTCAGCTTCTCATAATCGATAACTGATTCGTTTGCCTTGCGGATGGCCGCAGCAATCTTATTGGCATCAAAGAACACTTCACTACCGCTACGCTTAATAATCTTCATGATCCATACTCCTTTTTCTATACGGCTTATCGCCATCTATGACTCATTATACAATATCTAGTTCATTTGTCAACGAGAAATTACTAGGTTTTGTGTGGTACTTTCTTCCTCACACACTATATATTGTGGTTAAAGTCGATATATCCCTTCTTTTACTAATTGTCAACCAACACTACATATTGTGGTTGTCAATCTGATAAATCCGCTCATTACTGGCGTTTCGAAAGGTTTTTTTCCACTTTACCATCAAGATATTGCCCTCTCTACCGCTTTCCAAAAACTATATCTAGTTTTTATTCTTAGGAAGATATTTTATAATCTTTTTAGATTCTGTTTGTTTACTTTTCAAAAAAATCGTATTACCATTTACATCTGAGACTGGTAAAATATTACTATATAGATAAGAAGACAGAAAGGATGAAACTATGTTAAAAACTCTAGGTGCACAAATAAAAGAATTTATTCCTGCATCCATTGCAACTCCACTTTTCATGCTCTTTGAAGTTCTTATGGAGACCATTATTCCACTGATGATGGCATCCATCGTAGACGACGGTGTGAATGTTGGAGACACCCACCACATTATGGTAATGGGCGGCTGGATGGTTGTGGCAGCTTTGTTATCACTGCTGGCAGGAACTCTAGGTGCCCATTACGGAGCAAAAGCCGCAATGGGCTTTGGACGTAACCTTAGAAAAGGAATGTTCCGCAATATCCAGACTTTTTCTTTTGCCAATATTGATAAATACTCAACCTCGGGACTGGTTACCCGTCTAACCACAGACGTAACTAATGTACAAAATGCCTACCAGATGATTTTGCGTATGGCTATGAGAGCCCCTGCCTCTCTGATTTGTGCCATGGCTATGTCCTTCTACATCAGTCCTAGAATTGCCACAATCTATTTAATTGCGGTACTTGGTCTTGGAGCGTGTCTGATTATTATTGTATTCTTTGCCATGCGAAGCTTCCAGGAAGCCTTCAAAAAATACGATGAATTAAATGAAAGCGTTCAGGAGAATGTATCTGCTATCCGCGTGGTAAAGGCCTATGTCCGTGAGGACTATGAAAAAGAGAAATTCAGAAAAGCCAGCGAGAATATCCGCAGACTTTTAACGAAGGCTGAAAAAATCGTTATGTGGAACGCTCCGCTCATGATGCTCACCGTGTATTCCTGCATTCTTTTTATCAGCTGGATTGGTGCACACATGGTGGTTGGCGGAACGCTTCTCACCGGTGATTTAATGGCGCTTTTAACCTACTGCATGAATATCCTTATGAGCCTTATGATGCTCTCTATGGTATTTGTAATGATTTCTATGTCGGTTGCCAGCGGTGAACGTATCGCAGAAGTATTAAATGAGGAAAGCACCATCAAGAACCCAAAATCTCCAATCTTTAAGGTTGCAAACGGTGACATCACTTTTGATCACGTTACCTTCCGCTACTCTGAGACTTCTCCAACCCCTGTCCTTGATGACATCAATCTGTCCATCCATTCCGGAGAGACAATCGGTATCATTGGTGGAACCGGAAGCAGCAAGTCCTCACTTGTGAACCTCATCAGCCGACTCTACGATGTCAATGAAGGCTCTGTTTCTGTTGGTGGCGTAGATGTACGAAATTACGATATGGCAGCTCTGCGAGATCAGGTTTCTGTGGTACTTCAAAACAATGTATTATTCTCAGGCTCCATTCTGGATAATCTTCGTTGGGGAAACCCAAGCGCCACGGAAGAGGAATGTAAAAAGGCCTGCGAGCTTGCCTGTGCCGATGAATTTATAAAACAATTTCCGGATGGGTACAACACCCACATTGAGCAGGGCGGCACCAACGTTTCCGGTGGTCAGAAGCAACGCCTTTGCATCGCAAGAGCGCTTCTTAAAAACCCTAAGATACTTATTCTAGATGACAGTACCTCCGCTGTAGACACCGCAACGGATGCCAGAATCCGAAGTGCCTTCAAGGAGGTTATCCCCGGCACAACCAAGCTGATTATTGCACAGCGTATTTCATCCGTGATGGACGCAGACCGAATTCTCGTATTGCACGATGGCAAAATTAATGGATTCGGCACTCATGCAGAATTACTGGAAAACAACACCATTTATCGTGATGTTTATGATTCACAAACCAACGGTGGTGGAGATTTCGACGAAGGAGGTGCTAACTAATGCCAAAGCCAATGCGTGGCCCTAAGCCAAAAATTGAAAACCCGGGTCTTATTTTTAAGCGACTCATGGGTATTATCATGAAAAAATATGGTGTTCTCTACGGCATCGTGGTTATCTGCATCTTCCTTAATGTATTTGCAACCCTTCAGGGAACCATGTTTTTAAAGACACTTATTGATGATTTTATCACCCCACTCCTAAGCCAGACCACCCCTGATTATGGTCCGCTTTTACAGGCCATGATGAAAGTGGCTGTGTTCTACGGAATCGGTATCGTAGCTGCCTATCTGCAGAACCGTCTGCTGATTACCATTTCACAGGGAAGCATCAAGTTTATTCGAGACGATTTGTTTGATCATATGCAGGATCTTCCAATCCGCTACTTTGATACACACTCCCACGGAGATATCATGTCCACCTACACCAACGATATTGATACGCTCCGCCAACTCATAAGCCAGAGCTTACCTCAGCTTGTCAACAGTGGAATTACCGTAATCGGTGTATTCGTGATGATGTGCACCCTTTCCCTTCCACTTACCTTGGTTACCATTATCATGGTGCTTATAACCTTGTTTATCACCAAGAAATTTGCAGGTTTCTCCAGCCGTTACTTTTTGGCGCAGCAAAAGGATCTTGGCTCTCTCAACGGCTTCGTTGAGGAAATGATAAATGGCCAAAAGGTGGTAAAGGTTTTTAATCACGAGGACGCCAACATCGAAGAATTTGACAAGCGAAACGATCAGCTTTTCGACAGTGCATTCAACGCCAACCGCTATGCCAACATGCTTGGCCCTGTCAATGCACAGATTGGTAACCTTAGCTATGTATTATGCGCCATGATTGGTGGTGTTCTTGCTCTCAGCGGTTTCGGTGGTTTTACACTGGGTTCTCTTGCAAGCTTCCTCACCTACAACAAGAGCTTTAATATGCCAATCAACCAGATTTCTCAGCAGCTCAACAGCATTGTAATGGCACTTGCCGGAGCTGACCGAATCTTTAAGCTTCTGGATGAGAAAAAGGAAACGGACGACGGCTATGTAACCTTAGTAAATGCCAAGGAAGAAAATGGAACCTTAACGGAAACCACAGAGCACACCGGTATCTGGGCGTGGAAGCATACACATCAGGCTGATGGATCCGTTGACTATATTAAGCTTACCGGAGACGTGGTATTTGATGATGTGGATTTCGGATACAATCCTGACAAGATTGTTCTGCACAATGTGGACCTCTATGCCACTCCAGGCCAGAAGATTGCATTTGTAGGTTCCACCGGTGCCGGAAAAACCACTATTACCAATCTGATTAACCGTTTTTATGACATTTCAGATGGAAAAATCCGTTACGACGGAATTAACATCAATAAGATAAAAAAGGAAGACCTAAGACATTCCCTTGGAATCGTTCTTCAGGATACCCACCTGTTTACCGCCTCTGTTATGGACAACATTCGATTCGGTAAATTGGATGCAACAGATGAAGAAGTCTATGCTGCTGCAAGACTTGCAAATGCAGACACCTTCATCAATCAGCTTCCGGATGGATACCATACCATCCTTCACGGAGACGGAGCCAATCTGTCACAAGGACAACGCCAGCTCATTGCTATCGCAAGAGCCGCTATCGCAGATCCTCCGGTGCTCATTTTGGACGAAGCTACTTCTTCTATTGATACCCGTACAGAGCGTATCGTACAGGAGGGTATGGATAAGCTTATGGCGGGACGTACCACCTTCGTCATTGCTCACAGACTTTCTACTGTTCGAAACAGCGATTGTATCATTGTACTGGAGCAGGGACGTGTCATTGAACGCGGTAACCACGATGAGCTCATTGCCCAAAAAGGAAAGTACTACCAGTTATACACCGGACACACCGCATAAAAAATTAGAGAACCTTTATGGTTCCACATAAATCGAGCCCTCGTCGGTTGGCAGATGCCTGCCGACGAAGGCTCGATTGTCTTTTATTCTACTGATACATCTCCCACACTTGACTTCAGACAAATACTTCTGTCACATCCGCTATTGTGCTCCTGATGATAGCTGTTTTTATGCTTATTATGGTAGAAGGTAACATTTCCTACATCTGCGCTGGTATCCACATAAGCATCCTGAAGATCCTCCGCGCTCTGGACCTCAATGTCTCCTACGTCAGAGGTTCCATTGACAGTCACATAATCGATTGCTTTTAAATCGATATCACCAACATCACTGTTCACCGTAAGATTACTTCCCTTACATCCATCAATCTTGATGTCTCCCACATCACTCCGGATATCTATGCAATCAATTTCAAGATTATTTGCTACGAAATCCCCTACATCTAAGGTTCCTGTTACAGAACCAAGCTTCGTTCCCTCCGGAACCATCACTTCCACGGATGCAGAATTATTTCCGCCATTTATCTGTCTAGGCATTTTGGTTGTAATCTGAAGGGTATCTCCCTGAACCTTCACCGACACCTCAATTTTTGATGTGTGGCTGGTGGTGTAGTGAAAGCGGTCCCCGGGAATGATCGTGATGTCCGACACATCCGATTCTATCTGGATGTCTTTAAACGAATCTAAGTCGGCTTCGTTAGAAATAGAAATATTACCGTTGCTGCTCCAGCTTTCAATTTTGTCATGGAAGCTTCCAAATAAAAATGATGTATTCATGATGGCACCAATGGTACAAACCACTAATGTCAATAATGTAATAACAATTAAATATCCCTTTTTTGCTTTACGTTTCATGCTCTCTCCCTCTCTATTCTCTGATAAATCCTAACAGTGCTGAACCGATAGCTGCAAGCGGCCAGATAATCCAGGTGATATGCCAGTCAAAGCTTACAAAACTCCACATGAAGTAGATGCATGTGATGGTTGGCCAATAGCACTGTGCAATAATATCTAACCAGGTTTCTTCACCAGGTTTTACATATCCCTTATTGTTCTGCTGACTGGTGGTATAGTTCGCTCCAACACTATCTCTTCTGTTCAAAGACAGAAGTGTGGTATATCCGGAAAAGCGAAGCTTTGAATGTACGATAAGGAATACTCCCACACCTACAAAGAGCAGAACTAACGCCCCGCTAGCCTCTGAGATGTTAATTGTTGTAAATTTTGAAACCTCGTGAATGCCATCCATAATCACGGCTGGGATGACACAAATGACACAGAGGACAACACCGATGGTAAACTCTACGGTACAAGCTGCCTTACTTTGATTATGCTGCTCATGCACGTATTTGCTGGTGGCAAAATCAAGTCGAAGAGGCTGAGTCTTAATATAGTCAAAGCTGCTGTGTTTCGTTCCTGTGTAAATAAAAATTCCTACTGCAATTCCTACCATAAGGAACAAAAGACAGGTTCCAATAGCTTCGAAAATCACAGCGGTTCTGCCAGCTGTCCCAATTGCTTCCAGGAAAATAATTGGAATCGGGCACAGGATACAAAGTAATACTCCAAGTGCTACCCGATATGCGTGTTTGGAACACATCTCCAAATAGGACTTTACTTCATTTCCATTCAAGATTCTGCCCTGAGCAGTCTGCTCCGTATTCATTGCATTTTTGATTCCAAGTCCCTCTGCAAGCTCCTCCAGGTTACCGAATTCTGAAATAACCGTTCCCACAGCTTCGTTTTCCGATTTTCCCTGTTCTTTTAATTCGGTGTACTTATCCTCCATCATCTGCAAAAGCTCATCCTTTGCCCTAAGCACCTCTGGGGTGTTTGGAAGATTTCCGAACATGGTTTCTAAGTAATTTCTAATGGCTTCCATTTCTATTCCCTCCTTAATTTTCACTGTTATAACTGATAAATCCGGAAATGACCTCCTGTGTCAAATTCCATTCCTCACATTTTTCTTTGTAATAGTTTCTGCCAAGCTCTGTAATCTGATAATAGGTTCTGCGTTTTCCGGTACTTTGGTCCACATAAGAGGTAATGTACCCATTCCTCTCCATGCGGTTAAATGCCGAATAAAGCGTTGTCTCCTTGATTACATATTTATCCTCGGAGATTCTTCGAATCTCTTTTGATATCTCGTAGCCATAGGAATCGTGGTCCAAAAGCAGGTACAGAATCATGGTGTCATTGTACCCTCGGATTACATCACTACTGATGGTTGTCATGATAATTCCTCCCTTCTTATTTTTTCAAGAACATTCCTTTCTGTTAAAGAACGCCTCCGTCCCCATGGAACGCCCCCGTCCCCGTGGATTGCCTCCGTCCCCATGGATTGCCCCCGTCCCCGTGGTTTACTACGTCTCTCGTAGTACGTCTGACATAGTAATAGCACAGTTCCAATCTGGATGTCAACACCTTTTTTGTAAAAATATTTATTTAAGAGAAAGGAAAAGGCCGGTGAAATTCGATTCGGAAATCTTAGTTCACCAGCCCGTCACGGTCATTTTCGATTATTCCATTGTCACTAATTCACCCCACTGTGAAGGATACTTGGATAGATGACAAAGCATAATCCTCCAAGTACTACAGAGCCTACACTTGTCACAACAAGTGCCATTCCTTCTCCCCCAAGGAGATATCCAACCAGCATAAAGCCAACCAATACCAATATGATAGCAAATCGAAGCAGCATCTGAATCATGGCCTTTACCATATCCATTGCGGTTGCAGGAAGAAGTGCTTCCAACATCATGCCAATGGATGAAAGCATAAAATCCACAACCAGCATGGTAAGATACCACAATACCATTCGTATTGGACTAGCTCCAATCATTACGCCTCCGATAACTAATGCCGGCAGCAAATCAATGGCACAGCTGTAGGTACCCGACAACATAGAGAAGAACACCTTCTTGTATGGACTATCCGGAACAAGATAGAGCCAATTTTTTGATGCCTCCTGCTCAATTGGATTACCCATATTGCGGAAGAACAGGATTGCAAGCATGACGGCACCTGTCAGTAAAAAGCTGCTTGTCTTTACGACCTTCACAGATAAAACCGCAAGCCCCACACATGCCGCTATATAAAACAGCATGGTATTGGACAAAAATCCCAGCTTTGCCATGCGTCTTCTGACATAGACCTCTTTGGTGAGAAATACAAGGGCTCCACTTCCCCCAAAGCTTCCTTCTCTGCGAATTCTTTTGGAGTATTTTTTCTCCTTAGTCACTACTCTTCCGGCCATGGCATCATCCAAAGTCTCAGCCGCCTTGGATGCTGCAGAGCATGCATCCTCGTAGAAATCTGCCTTGATATTCCAAATAAGTAATACCAAAATAGAGATGCTTATAATTAATAGTCCCAGATAAAGCAAAAAGGCCCCGGTCTCTCCTTCCACCGCATACATAATCATGGCCTTGTACCAGCCGATAAGCGGAACATAGCGCATCCATTCACTACTAAAAGTAGATTCCATCATTGCCACAACGTCTCGTCCGTTGGTCAAAAAGACAATTCCCATCCAGAGAAGCACAACAGAAGCGATGGCTACCACGATATGCAGCACATACGGTTTCCACTGAGCATGGGTGGAAAAAACAGTGTAGGAAAGTACCACCATCAGGCGTTGTAGAATTAGAAGCATGATGTATCCTACAAGCATGGCTATCACCGCTGTTACTCCCAAGTGAAGGTTTACAACCAAATTCGGAATTTGGAACAACAAATAGAGGGAACCTGCAAAAGCTCCAAGCATTTGAAAGCTCAGGCGGAACATCAGCACAGTCTGTGGCTTCATGGGCGCCGTAAACAAGAAATTCACATCCGCCATCTGGAAAATGTTTGCGCCACTCTTAGATCCTGAATAAACACCCCACAACAGCACAACCAGAATCATAAATCCGATTGCACCCTCTACCCACATTTTTATCAAGGCAACATCCTCTGGGGTCATCTCATCCTCGTCAGCCTCTACATCGTCGTTCTCTCCCGCATCAGTACCATCATCAGAGTTCCCCTCTGCAACAGTCTCTGAAGAAATCTCTGCTTCCTGCTGACTGTCTACTATACTTCCAATGGCAGCCCCTGCAACACCAAATATTACTCCAAACCCAAAGACGGCGAGTATCACCACCAAGACTGTGCTTCGAAACATTTTCTTGAGAGAGTTAAGGAAGGTGTGCCAGGCATAATATCCCCATAATCTCATGGCTATTCCTCCTGTCCCTTCACAATGCTTTTATCCTCTCCCTCTGTGATTTCAAAGAAGATATCCTCAAGGGATTTATCCGTCTCACCCATATTTTCTTTTCGGACAACTGCCGCTACCTTTCCATCCTTCATGATGTAGGTCGTGTCCCACAGCTCCTCAATACTATCAATCATATGAGTACTAAGAAGTACCGTGCAGCCCTGGTCACGAAGTTCTCCCAGCAGAAGCTTCAGTTCCTTGATTGCATGAGGGTCCAATCCAATCATCGGCTCATCAAAAATCATGAGCTTTGGTCTTGGCAAAAGCCCACAGCAGATAGACAATTTCTGTTGCATACCCTTCGACAATTCATCGCCAAATTTCTTCTTTTTATCTTCCAAATCAAATCTTGCAAGAAGCTCATCCTTGTACTCCTTATAATCCTTGAGTTTGTATGCTCTTGCAATAAATTCCATATGCTCATCCACCGTAAGGTTCGGATAGAGAGATGGAATCTCCGGTACATATCCCATAAGCTTCTTGGCTTCAACAGATTTATTATCTAAGCCATCCATTTGGATTTTTCCCTGATATTTTAAAAATCCCATGATACATTTGATAATCGTACTTTTTCCGGCTCCATTTGGTCCCAATAGTATTCCGATCTCTCCATCAGGAATCGTAAAACTGATATCATCATTTGCCACTACCTTGTGATACTTTTTGGTTACCTGCATCACGTTTAACATCTGTATTCCCTCCTCATATACATTGATTCTTATGACACTTTTCCCTTTTATTCATTCATAGTTTCTTGCAGACATGCGGAAATATAGTGTTTGTGTACCTTGTCTTGTTATTCGTTCCCAATTACGAAAACCTTTTCGTGATATGGTCTTGATAATAATACAACCTTCTTTTTTGTGCAAGAGATTTTTCAAAATTCTACCAACAGTTGACTTTCTTCTTTATCCCTGAAAACGAAAAAAGCGCGTGCCCTGTGGACACGCGCCAAGATTGTCTTATGAAATGGTCTGCTTAAGCCATATCCTATAAGAATACGTATTTCAATACGAAGAGTACTGCCATTACATACATAAGAGGAGTAATCTTCTTGCCTTTTCCTGTTACCAGATTGATAACAACGTAAGAAATACATCCTACTGCGATACCTTCTGAAATGCTGTAAAGAAGTGGCATAGCTACCATGGTAAGGTAAGCAGGAATTGCCTCTGTAAGGTCATTAAAGTCAATATCAACAACGGCAGATACCATAAGGAATCCAACGAAGATCAATGCCGGAGCAGTTGCAAATCCAGGAATGGTTGTAAAAATTGGTGCAAAGAAAATAGATACCAAGAACAATAAACCGGTTACAGTTGATGAAAGACCGGTTCTGGCACCCTCTGAAACACCCGCTGAGCTCTCTACGAAGGTTGTGGTAGTAGAGGTTCCCAGTACCGCACCTGCTGAGGTTGCAACAGCATCTGCAAGAAGTGCTTCACGAATCTTAGGAAGCTTTCCATCCTTGTCAAGCATATCTGCCTTGTTTGCACATCCGATAAGAGTTCCAAGAGTATCAAACAAGTCTACAAACAGGAAGGAAAGTACAATGACAACAAAGTCTAATACTTTTACGCCGTTGAAATCTGCTTTGAAGCACTGTCCAAAGGTCTGTCCGATTGCGCCAAGGTTAAAGGATGCCCATGATGGGATTAATGAGTAGTAGCCGGCTTCAATGTCCACGTGGTAAAGTCCTGTAAGCTGGCAAATAATACCAAGCACCCAGGTAGCAAAGATACCAATTAAGATACCACCCTTTACCTTCTTTACATGAAGGATTGCGATAATCAATAATCCAATGACGCAAAGAATTGCGCTGATACCTACGGTATTGAAGTTCTCTCTAAAGTTAACAACTGTTACAAGAGTAGAATCGCTGTTTACAACGATATGTCCGTTCTGGAATCCGATAAATGCGATAAAAAGTCCGATACCAACCGATACACCCTTTTTCAATGACATAGGAATGGCATTGAAAATAGCTTCACGAACATTGGTAAGGGAAAGCACGATGAAGATTAATCCTTCTACAAATACTGCAAGAAGAGCAATCTTCCATGAGTAACCCATAGAGCCGCATACCGTGTATGCAAAGTAAGCGTTCAGTCCAAGTCCCGGAGCAAGTGCGAATGGATAGTTGGCAAGAAGGGCCATGCAAAGAGTTCCGACAAATGCTGCAAGTGCAGTGGCCATAAGGATTGCCTGAGAATCCATTCCTGATGCTGAAAGAATGCTTGGGTTAACAGCCAGGATGTACGCCATAGTCATAAAAGTGGTAATACCACCGATGACTTCAGTGCGTACTGTCGTGTTGTTTTCTTTGAGTTTGAAAATACGTTCTAACATGTTTTTCTCCTTTTCGTAGATTTCGTTTTCATAACTATAGTTCTATTTTACTCACATCAAAAATAGAATAAAATAGTACTTTGCTCACAATTATTAGCTTAACTAATAAAGGTGATTATTCTACCGAATAATCACCTTTGAATACCTGCGGGGCTACCCGAAGCAGCTCCGGTAATGAATTTATTTTTGGTACCTTTCCATTGATTGTGCCAAAGCCATAAGCAGCATGGATAAATCGCTGTCCGGCTTCCATGGTGGAATCATAGTCCCCCTGGATATCCCCTACATAAATTGCCTGCTCAATCCCCTGGTCCTTGCAGAGCTTTGCGATATTTGCTCCCTTTGTGAGCCCTGTATCTCCAAAGCACAAATGCCCTTTGAAGAGATTGCCAAAATGATAATACGCAAGGAAGCCTTCGATATAACCACTCTGACAGTTGCTGACAATATACAGGTCATACTGCTCTTTTAAGCGTTCCATGGTTTCCTTCAAATCCGGGTAGAGCTCTCCTCCGTGGGCCGCAAGATAAGCATTCTCCTCTGCACAGCACACTTCCATTAAGCTTCGTCTCTGCGTGGTCGGAAGATTTGAGAAAAGAATATCTCCTATCTGATCCATGGTCTTACCCATGACGGACATGATATCATCCTTGGTAAAATGATAATCATATCCTTCCTTTTTTACTGCCTCATTCCAGGATTCTGCTACATTGGCAGCAGAATCCCAGAGTGTTCCATCCATATCAAAAATAATTGCTTGATTCATTGCAAATGCCTCATCAATTTTAGGCCTCATCAATGGCCTTGCCGATATCATGTCTCATATATTTGTTGGCGAACCAAATCCACTCAGTTGCCTCATATGCCTTTACTCTTGCTTCCTTTAAATCAGACCCCTTTGCCGTGATTCCAAGGACACGACCTCCGTTGGTTACAATGCGTCCGGCATCATCAAATTTGGTTCCTGCATGAAAGCAGTAGTAGTCGTCCTTGCCTTCAAAATTCTCAAATCCTGTAATTTCCAGTCCTTTGTCATAGGCAAGTGGGTATCCGTCAGATGCCAATACAACACATACAGCAGCCTGGTCTTCAAACTCAAGCTTTAAGGTATCTAAGGTTCCATCTACACAGGCCTCCATCACATCGATGATGTCATTTTTCATTCTGCAAAGAACTACCTGTGCTTCCGGATCTCCAAATCTGGCATTGTACTCAAGAACCTTTGGTCCTTCCTCTGTAAGCATCAGTCCAAAGAAGATAATTCCCTTGAATTCTCTTCCTTCTTTTGCCATGGCATCTACCGTTGCCTGATAGATATATTTCTTACAGAATTCATCTACCTCCTTGGTGTAGAACGGGCTTGGAGAGAAGGTTCCCATACCGCCGGTGTTAAGACCCTGATCACCATCTTTTGCACGTTTGTGATCCTGTGCTGAAGACATAATCTGGATACTCTTTCCATCCACGAAGGAGAGAACCGATACCTCTCTACCGGTCATGAACTCTTCGATTACCATAGTGTTACCTGCAGGACCGAATTTCTTGTCTTCCATGATTTCTTTCACACCTGCTTTGGCTTCTTCCAGGGTATTACAAATCAATACTCCTTTTCCAAGCGCAAGTCCATCTGCCTTTAACACGATAGGCATCTTTGCAGTCTCCAGATACGCAAGTGCCTTTTGTGGATCATCGAAGTTCTCGTATGCAGCTGTAGGAATGTTGTACTTTTTCATCAAATCCTTTGAGAACGCCTTTGAGCCCTCCAGGATTGCTGCGTTTTTGCGAGGTCCGAATACTCTTAGGCCCTCTGCCTCAAATACATCAACGATTCCACCTACCAATGGATCATCCATACCGATAATCGTGAGATCAATCCCATTTTCTTTTGCAAAAGCTGCTAACTTTTCAAACTCCATGGCCTGGATAGCAACACACTCTGCAATTGCTGCAATGCCGGCATTACCAGGTGCGCAATAAATTTTATCTACACGTGGGCTTTTTGCTACCGCTGTACAGATTGCATGCTCACGTCCACCACTTCCTACTACAAGAACCTTCATTTTAATCCTCCTGAATGATAACCTTGTTGTCTACTACCTTTACCCTGCCATTGGCGATTAAATCAATGGCCTTTGGCATAATAATCCACTCTGCCTGTTCCATAACTCTGCGCTGTAGAACCTCCGGCGTATCTGTGTCTTTTACTTCAACAGCCTTCTGCAGAATAATTGGACCGGTGTCTGTTCCCTCATCCACAAAATGGCAGGTTGCTCCCGTAACCTTTACCCCGCGGCTAAGTACACCCTCGTGCACCTTCAATCCATAGTATCCGGTTCCGCAGAATGATGGAATCAGGGATGGATGGATATTGATGATACGGTTTCTGTATTTGGCAATCATCTCCTGCGGAATCACCACAAGGAAGCCTGCCAATACCACAAGATCTACCTGATAGCTATCAAGCTGTTTTAAGAAATCCTCATTAAAAGCAACCCGATCCACATAATCCTTTGGACTAATGCAGATAGCCGGGATATTTTTATTTTTCGCACGCTCCAAGGCGTAGGCATTCCTGTTGTTGCTGATGACAACAGAAATCTCAGCATTTGTGATGGTTCCATTGTCAATGGCATCCATGATTGCCTGTAAATTGGTGCCACCACCTGACACACATACTGCAATTTTTAGCATAAGGTTACACCCTTTTCTCCATCTGTGATTTTACCTACTACGTATGGCACATCTCCGGTTGCTTTGATTGCTTCCATAGCCTTGTCCACATCAGCAGGATCAACAGCCACAATCATACCAAGACCCATGTTGTAGGTGTTGTACATCATTTCCTCTGCTACATTTCCTTCTCTTGCCATCATGGTAAAGATTGGTGGAATTGGGTAGCTGTTTTTCTCGATTACCGCATGTTTTCCTTCCGGAAGCATACGTGGAATGTTCTCATAGAATCCACCACCGGTAATATGGCTGCAGGCCTTCACGCGAACACCGGCATCCTTGATAGATCTCATTGCTTTTACGTAGATTCTGGTTGGAGCAAGAAGTGCCTCTCCAAGAGTCTTTCCCAGCTCTTCATGGTAGGTATTTAGTGTCTCCTTGTCCATGTTGAAGATTTTGCGAACCAGGGAGAAGCCGTTTGAGTGCACCCCAGTACTTGCCATACCGATTAACACATCGCCATCCTTCAGATCTTTTCCATCGATGATGTCTTTTCTTTCAACAACACCAACTGCGAATCCGGCTAAGTCGTACTCATCCTCCGGCATAAGTCCCGGATGCTCAGCGGTCTCACCACCTACCAATGCACAACCGGACTGTTTGCAGCCCTCTGCAACACCGCCTACGATGGTAGCGATTTTCTCAGGATAGTTTTTGCCACAAGCAATATAGTCAAGGAAGAATAATGGCTCTCCACCTGCACAAGCTACGTCATTTACGCACATTGCAACAGCATCGATTCCGATGGTGTCATGCTTATCTAAAAGGAAAGCAAGCTTTACCTTGGTACCACATCCGTCTGTACCGGAAAGCAGTACAGGATCTTCCATGTCTTTGATCTGTGCCAAAGAAAATGCTCCAGAGAATCCTCCAAGTCCTCCAAGAACCTCAGGTCTCATGGTAGCCTTCACTGCATCCTTCATCAATTCTACGGATCTGTATCCTGCTTCGATATCTACACCAGAATTTTTGTAATCCATTGTTTTTCCTCCTGAAATTGTATTCGTTATACATTTATGGGCTGTTCGCCCAAGTTTCTGTCACTAGTATATACTATAAGTGCCCATTCTTTCAAATGAAATCTGATAAAGGTTTTCATAAGCACATCTAATATGTTTCGTTTCAATTATTACAGGTTCTTCTGAAACCCTTTTAGAAAAAGCACTGTGACAGCACACCGTACAATTCCCTGGTAAAATACGTTGGGAAAAGCCACCATGCGGTATGTCCCGGCACCGCACCGGCCACAAGACCAAGATCATTGGCCAAATAAATAGCGCGATACTCATGGAACTCGTTTGTGGCGATGGCCAACGTCTGTTCCAGCTGGTTTTCCTTTATGATTTCGTAGGAAAAAGTCAGATTCTCTCTCGTATTGGTGGACTTATCCTCCTGATATATTCTCGATGGGTCAATCCCTTTTTTTACAAGATAGGTATACATTGCCTCTGCTTCAGGAATATCCTCATCGCTTCCTTTTCCGCCGGAAACCACACAGGCCGCATCCGGATGAGCAACCAAATAGTCATAAGCTGCATCCAATCGTTCCGTAAGCATAAGGCTTGGTCGTTCCCCGTAAACCTTACACCCAAGCACCACCACTGTTGCATTCTCCTCCGGCTTCTTATTGGCTCCCTTAATTATTTTGCAGGAGCATAGCACTGCCAGGATGATAACCATGGCCACAAACACCAGAATCATCGTTAGCAGTACGCGGTGCCATCCACCTTTTAGGTAACATTCTGCAAAAAAGGTTCTCACCTGTTTCAAAAAAATTCCAAGCAGTATCACCAGTACTCCAATTCCTATTCCTGTTGCATTTCCGATATTTAAGATGCGCCTGCTAAAAAACGGGAGCATATACCATACCGTCAACAAAGTTCCCAAAACTACCATAGCCACTCGAAGCATATTCATCCTCCTAGATCTGAAGCTGTCTCGCACCTTCATGCAAATCAACCTCCCAATCATTCGGTATCCGAGCTATTATATCCGCAACATACCATTCCGTTCCTTCTTGTTCCAACTGCTGTTTAATCTCGAATATTTTGCTTTGAATATTACTCTCTGTAATAGTCTCATTTTTGCAACACAAAATACCGTAACTTGTTTCTCTGTCTACCGAATCAACTAAATCCATTAACCGCACCACAATCCCCCATTCCATTATTTATAATTAAAATATATATACGTTACTTAAAATCCCAACAGCATCCCTACACTATGTACCAAAAATGCAACTATCCACGCGATGGCACACTGCAACAGCACCGTAAGAACAGCTGCTCTTGTTCCCCCCATCTCTCTTTTTACGGTGGCAATGGCAGCCACACAAGGAGTATACAAAAGAGTAAACACTAAGAAGACAAGTGCTGTAAACGGGGTAAATAAGGTCTGCAGCGAGCTGGTATCTCCTCCAAGCAATACAGTTAAAGTCGATACCACACTTTCTTTTGCGGTAAACCCTGTAATCAGAGCCGTAGATACTCTCCAATCCCCAAAGCCTAGAGGGGCAAAGATTGGAGCAATCAGCCCACCTAACAAAGCAAGCATGCTCTTATCCGGAGACTGGGCAACATTAAAGCGAATATCAAAGGTCTGAAGGAACCAGATTACAATGGACGCAAGAAAAATCAAAGTGAATGCCTTCTGGATAAAATCCTTTGCCTTTTCCCAAATCAGGTGCATCACACTCTTTGCAGCTGGAAGTCTGTAGTTTGGAAGCTCCATAACAAAAGGAACCGGTTCCCCTTTAAATCCTGTCTTTCTAAGAATCAGGGCATAGACACATGCACACAGAATCCCTGTAAAGTATAATCCCACCATCACCAGCACCTGATACTGTCTAGGGAAAAATGCGCTAATCATCAGCGAGTATATAGGGAGCTTCGCACTGCAGCTCATAAATGGAGTCAAAAGGATGGTCATCTTGCGGTCTCTCTCACTGGACAGAGTGCGGGTAGCCATAATGGCAGGCACTGAGCATCCAAAACCGATTAGCATAGGCACAAAGCTTCGTCCCGAGAGACCAATTTTTCTGAGAAGCTTATCCATCACAAAAGCGACACGCGCCATGTATCCCGTATCCTCCAAAATAGAAAGGAAGAAAAACAGGGTCACAATAACCGGAAGGAAGGTGATGACGCTTCCCACACCGTTACAGATTCCATCTACCACAAGAGAATGAACTACAGGATTGATTCCAAAATCGGTAAGTCCCTTGTCTATGACAGAGATCAGTGCCTCTACCCCAAGCTCCATCAAATCCGACAGCCATGCCCCAATCAGGGAAAAGGTCATAGCAAAAATCAAGGCCATGATTCCTAAGAAACACGGAATCGCAGTAAATCGTCCCGTAAGGAGCTTATCAATCTCTATACTTCTTCGATGTTCCTTACTCTCATGTGGTCTGGTAACCGTCACCTTGCACAGGTTCTCGATAAACTGAAATCTCATATGCGCAATGGCAGCCTCACGATCTAAGCCGGTCTCCTCCTCCATAACAGAAACCACATTTTCAAATGCAAGCTGCTTCTCTTTACTAAGCTGCATCACTTCCTGGATTGGTCCATCCATTTCAATCAGCTTGGTGGCTGCGAAACGAACTGGCAGATCTGCCTGTTTGGCCTCTGGCTCAAGCATATGTACGGCTGCATGTATACAACGGTGAACGGCTCCTACAGGGTCCTCCTTATCCTTACAGTCCGGGCAAAAATCCACGCGTCCGGGAGTCTCTCTATATCTGGCCACATGGATTGCATGACTGATTAGCTCATCAATACCTTCATTTTTGACGGCGGAAATTGGAACCACCGGAATTCCCAGAACCTCCTCCAATTCGTTCACCCGAATACTTCCACCATTCTCCCTGACCTCATCCATCATATTCAAAGCAAGAACCATTGGGATGCCCAGTTCCATGAGCTGCATGGTAAGGCAAAGGTTACGCTCCAGATTGGATGCATCTACAATATCGATGATTCCGGTAGGATGCTCCTTCAAAAGAAAATCTCTGGTTACGATCTCCTCGCTGGAATATGGAGAAAGCGAATAAATACCTGGCAAATCGGTGACGGTCGCCTCAGGGTGATTGCGAATGATACCATCCTTTCTGTCCACCGTCACTCCCGGGAAATTGCCCACATGCTGATTGGAGCCCGTCAGCTGATTAAATAGCGTGGTCTTGCCACAGTTCTGATTTCCCGCCAAAGCAAAGGTAAGCTTTGCCCCCTTTGGAATCGCGGTTCCGTTTTTGTTGTCCCGGTAGCTTTTTGCTTTTCCAAGCTCACCCACACCGGGATGCGGAATGGATGTATATCGTTTTTCCTCTTCCTTCGGTACCTGCTGCTTCTCATGGGGCTCTGTCATTTCAATCTTTTTCGCCTCGTCCAGTCGAAGTGTCAGCTCGTAGCCACGCACCTCAATCTGTACGGGGTCACCCATTGGCGCAATCTTCTGCAAGGTCACCTCTGTGCCCGGTGTTAATCCCATATCTAACAAATGGTGTCGAAGCGCACCATCTCCATTTACTTTCGTAATATAAGCGCTCTGTCCTGGTCTCAAAAAATCCATTTCCATAGAGTTTTCCTCCTCGGTAAAACATAACAAATCTATGTGCTATTTTACACACTTTACACCAAAAAGTCTATTTTTCTCTGAAGATATAAAACGATTTTCTGATTCTTTTTTTAAGACTTTCTTAAGTACCTTATTATTTTGAACAAGGTGTGCTACTCTATTTCTAACAAAACAAAAATGAGGAGGTTCAAGATGAAAAAATTCTTGAAGCACGGAAACCGTGGTTTGCTTTTATCAGGAATTGTACTGGTTGCACTGATCATCTTTATCATTGCCGATTATATCCAGTTCAACACCCAAAAGGACGAGATTAAAGCCGCCATCAACAATTATTACAGTGAGATTTTTGCTCTGGATACCGAGTCCAAAACCATTGACGAAGCAAAAGCCAAATACAAGACCTTACTACAGGATAGCTTCACCGAAAAGGGGGACGAAACCTTCTCCGGTTCACAAAATACCCTGTTATCCGGCTTAGAAAACTACGATATCTCTACTTGTAATTTCGATATCAGAGATGCCGGCTATCAGATTGATGAGATTTCCATCAAAAAGGGTGCCACAGGTCAGGCAATCCTTTCCGTCACCTATCGCGGTAGTATTACAGCGACTATGGACACTGTCGTCATCACCCCTGGTGGTCTTCAGACACTGCAGGAATACTATGACATGTATTACTACTATGATGGTCCTGAGGAACAGGAACAAAACAACCGGCCGGAAGGAAAAGACATCCGCACCTTTACCTTTGAGTCTCACGCAGAGATTTCTATGGAAAAGGAAAAGGGGCAATGGAAGCTTTCCAGCTGGGACAACTACTGCTACAACGTCAACTTTATAGAATAAAAGGAGGGAACCATGAGTACAGCGATTAAAGTGCAGGACATAACCAAGAAATATGGCTCCCGCACAGTATTAAACCACGTCACCTTTGAAGCCCACACCGGAGAGGTGTTCGGTCTCCTGGGACCAAACGGTGCCGGAAAAACAACCCTAATCAAAATCATTACCGGACTTTTATATATCGAGGAAGGAAGCATCGAAATCTGTGGCCATGACCTTGAGCATCAATTTGAAAATGCCATGGCAGAGATTGGCGCTATCGTAGAAAACCCTGAGATGTACAAATACCTGACCGGCTGGCAGAATCTTTTGCAGTTTGCCAGAATCCGCGGCAAAATCGATGAAGCCAGACTTCACCAGGTGGTAGAGCTTGTTGGACTTACCAACCGCATCAACGAAAAAGTCGGAAAATACTCCCTTGGTATGAGACAGCGTCTTGGCGTTGCACTTGCTCTTTTGCACCATCCAAAGGTTCTGATTCTCGACGAACCAACCAACGGTCTCGACCCTGCCGGTATCAAGCAGCTTCGCGACATTGTCACCCAGGTAGCACACAAGGAAAATGTCTGTGTCTTAGTATCCAGCCACTTAATGAGTGAGATGGAGCTGATGTGTGACCGTGTATGTATTATCGAAAATGGAAACGTCATCCGTATTGACTCTCTGGAGCACCTGACCCAGACCGGCAGCGACGAGACAATTACCTATGAATTCCAGGTATCTGATGCATCCGGCATCGAGGCAATGGTTACAAGCGCCGGAATGAACCTTTCGATCACCAACATTGACAGCACCCACTTCCAGGTACAGTATCCAGCCGATACAGCTAAGGAAGCCGCCTCTACCATGGCAAAGCTTCTCATTGAAAATGGACTTTCCCTCTATGAAATGGCACCGAAAAATGCCCAGAACCTGGAGGAAGCATTTATCAAGATTACAGGAAACGGAGGAAACCAAATTGCTTAGAATTATTCAAAACGAATTTGCCAAAATCTTACACAAGGTTAGCAGTCTGGTACTGTTTATTATCCTGCTTTTAATCTTAATCGGAATTCCTGTGGGTAGTAAAATCATTGATTCCATCGATTTTTCTTCCAGCTATTATCAGGATCTGGAACAGTCCTTAGAATACGCCAAGCAGGACAGCTACCAGGACCCTCTCTACATTGAGCAGCTTGAAACCGCAATCGAAATAGGACTTACCTCAGAGGAATACTATGGAAACAGCTGGAGAGGCCGTGCTCTCAATCAGGCCTTCCAATACCGCTACATTTTGGCAGATGAAGAGCTGCAGAAAAACTATCCAAAGAGTGATGTGGCCCGCATGCAGGTGTGGAGCGATGCATTGCTGAAATATACCAAGGCTGATGACTGGAAGGGTTACTATCAGGCTTCAAGAGACATTGCTGTAGAAGGGGCCTACTATTCTGACCACGCCAAAAACGTCATTGTAAACTTCTACAACCACCTGATTGAAGAGGAAATCGCTCCTTCCGAGTCCGAAGGAATGTTAGATACCCTCTCCACCTACACCAACACCATCAGCGAATATGAGCTGATGAAGGCAAAAAAAGCTGCCGGAGAGACCATTGATAACGAGCAGTATAAATACTGTGAGACCTACGCACTCACCAGTGAATATGCTCTCACCCATCCGGGTATCGAATATGTATTTGAAAGCGACGACTATTACAGCAGCGCATCCGACAGATACATCTTTACCGGAGACTCCCTGAACAGCTTACAAAACGGCACCTTAGGCTTCACCATCATTTGCATCTTATTCTTAATCGTGGCGGGAACCATCGTGTCCAACGAATACTCTCAGGGTACCATCAAGTTCCTGCTCATTAATCCGGTAAAGCGTCAGAAGATTTTCTGGGGAAAATACACGACGATTATTATTCTTGCACTGGGCGTTACCCTATTCTCCTTTGCATTAGAATTCATCATCTCCGGAATTGTCTATGGCTTCCATGGACTGACTGCTCCATTGCTTTTAATCCGTGATGGCTCCTTACAAGTAAAATCAGGCTTGTTCCTGGTGTTCGGTCTCTACATGGCCCAATTCCTTCAGCTGGTCATCGCCGGAACCATCGCATTTATGATTTCTTCCTGGTTGCGCAACTCCGGTCTTTCCATTGCACTTGGTGTCCTAACCTACACAATGGGAGGAACCGTGGCAATGCTGGCAGAGGCCCTTCACATGGACTTTTTCCGCTACACCATTTTTGCCAACCTCAACGTTCCAAACATCGTAGCCGGCATATACCCATTCACCGGCATGACCGCAGGCTTCTCCGCCACCGTGATCATCATTCACATGATCCTCATGCTCTTCATTGCCAGAGACGCCTTTGTACGCAAGAACGTATAACTCCATATTCATATCACAACTGCCGTCACCTGGGGCCTCTCCCTGGGTGTCGGCTTTTTTGTTTTTATGAGAGAGAGCAATTCCCCGGCTTTTTGTGGACTGCCCGGCTCCCACTCCCCCTCTGCTTAGGAAATCAAGTGCCAGTTACAAGACCGCAAGAATTTTCACAAAGTGGCACTCGAACTTCTTCGATGTTTCCGGTTCGCCAAAGTTTGGACAAGAGGCAAAAAGTTGTCTGCCAAAAATGCGCAGCGATTCAGCGACGAGTCGTTGCTACTCTCGGAGCCGTCCTGAACGATAGAACGGGGGCGGTTCTGTTTGCGGCTCGAAGAACGACAAACAGAGAGCCCCCGTAATAAAATTCGTGAAGGCGGCTCCTTAGAGTAGCAGACGAGGAG
>JALEPP010000092.1 GCA_022767075.1 Agathobacter sp.
AATGATTCCGCCGCATTACATACACTGACACGTGATGTCTTTGCATTCTCTACAATGGATAGAGCCATGTCTAGATTGGCATATTGATCCACATAGATATGACAATTTCCTGTTCCGGTTTCAATCACAGGAATCGTTGCATTTTTTACAACAGAAGCTATGAGCCCCGCTCCGCCTCTTGGAATCAATACATCCACGTAATCACGCATCTTCATGAACTCCATGGTGGATTCACGGTCTGTGGATTCAATCAGATTAACGGCAGCCTCAGAGACATGGTTCTTAAGAAGAGCTTCTTTGATTACGGATACCACCGCCTGGTTCGAATGAATTGCATCACTTCCGCCCTTTAAAATACATACATTGCCGGCCTTAAAGCAAAGGCCAAAGGCATCGCTGGTGACATTGGGTCTTGCCTCATAGATTATACCAACCACTCCAATTGGCACTCTGCGATTTCCGATAATAAGACCGTTTGGTCTCTTTTTCATGGAAATCATCTCACCAATTGGATCATCCAGTCTTGCGATCTGTCTAAGCCCGTCTGCCATATCTAAGATTCGAGACTCCGTTAGCTTTAATCGGTCAATCATGGATTCTGAAACCATTTTTTCTCTTGCGTGTTGTACATCCTTTTGGTTTGCTGCAATTATATGGTCAGAATGTGACACAAGCATATCTGCCGCATCGGATAACACTTGATTTTTTAATGTTGTGTCTAGGAGGCCTACCTCAATCTTTGCCCCCTTTGCCCTTGAACATAACTCTTCCATCGTCGTCATTGTATTGTCACCTTTCTCTTCTCTGTTATGATTTCATTCATAATAATATCCCAAGAATCCCCTAACCAAGGTTCTAATAATAACTCATCATAGGTAATTCCTACCGCAATGTAATTACGTGCTTTTGATAAATAGCGATCGTAAAAGCCTTTTCCATATCCAATTCTCTGTCCTGATGTGGAAAAGGCCACCCCGGGAACCAAAATAAGCTTTTTACTTTCACAAGATAGTTTTATACTCTCCTGAGTCTCCTGAGTCAGGATTGGTTCCAAGATATGAAAAGCTCCCTCTTGCAATTGAGACCTGTGGTTAACCAAATAAAACTCCATATCCTCTCCATGAACCTTTGGAAAATAGACCGGAATTTGTTTTTTGACCGCATATTCAAAAGCACGCCACAAAGAAACCTCATTGCCGGTGGCAGCATAGAAACAAAGCACAAAAGGCTCTGCATTTTCTTTCTCCAAAAGGTCCCATCGTTCCACAAGCTCCACTACCTTGTGGCATATGGAATCGGAAGCAAAATCCACATATTCCTTTGAATAATTCTTTCTTTTCTCAAGAGAAATCCCTCTAAGTGATTTCTTCCTGATTTCCTGTTCGTCACCCGTATCTTTTTTCATAAATCAATATCCGATGTGGCATAGATTTCTGTTAACTATTCTTTTTACTGGCAAGCTTTTTCGCATGCATCTCGCCCAGATTTTCGATGGATCCATCTTCGTTGACCACATCAATATTGTTTAATTGGGCCTGAAGATTTCCTCGAATACTTGCAATATACTCGCTTCTAAGCATTGCCTGTTCTTCCTTTTCCGCCGAAGTAAGACCTTCTGCCTTGGATTTACGATATAATTCATTAATACGTTTAATCTTTTCTTCTGTCATCTTATCCTATACTTTCCATAATAAATTGAGATAGTTCAAATCCCGGATTTTCATTGCGATGGAACAAGGTGCCAGGGAAATTTTCCAGTTTTACCATGTCCACAAGCGCATCTAATTGTTCTCCATTTGCAATAATCATATCTGCTCCAGAATAAGTCGCGATCTTGGCAGCCATAAGCTTTGTAGCCATTCCACCGGTGCCTACATTACTTCCCACATCGGTCTTGGCCATCTGATAAATAGAATCGTCAATCACGTCTACTTCCTTCATTAGAACCGCATCCGGATTGGTACGTGGATTATCCGTATATAGACCATCAATGTCGGAAAGCAAAATCAATAAATCCGCTCCAACCAGGGATGCAACCAGTGCTGACAATGTGTCATTATCACCAAACTGCATTTCGTAAGTGCTGACCGTATCATTTTCATTGACAATCGGTACAACTCCCAGTTGAAAAAGCTCCTCAAAGGTGTTCTTGGCGTTCTCTCTGGAAACCGGGTTCACCATTGTGTTTTTGGTTAAAAGTACCTGACCCGCTGTATGATTATACTCACCAAAAAGCTTTTGGTAAGTCATCATAAGCTTTCCTTGGCCTACTGCCGCACATGCCTGCTTGGTAGAAATATCCGTTGGCCGTTCCTTCATTCCCAAGGCCTGTCGTCCAACAGCAATTGCTCCTGAACTCACTAAGCACACATCCAGATCCATATTTTGAAGGTCACACAGGGTGCGAACCAATCGTTCTATTTTTGCATAATTCACTCTTCCTGTTTCAGGATGTGCAAGTGATGACGAACCAATCTTAATTACGATTCTTTTCCTATGTTTTGTAGCTGCCATTTTCCTAATTCCTCTATTTTCCCTTATACAATACTAACGAGAATACTTTACCACAGGAAAGAGGAAAATACAAAAAACATTTTAAAGAAATTCGTATAAAATTCATATAAAATGTGATTTTCATAAAATCGTATCTATGTTAACATAGTTAAAGACTTTTATATAGAGGAAACAATATGAAAAGAGTGCTTATTCCCTACAAAAAGAAGGTTTTATTGCATAAGTTTGTGACCTTCGCACTATTTCTTGCATTTTTGGCAGTCACTTGCTCCGGTTGCAGCTCTCCAAATGCCAAAATCAGCAAGTCAGATTTTTATTTTGACACCGTAATCACCATCACCCTATACCAAACCAATGATGCCTCCATCATCGATGAATGCTTTCAATTAGCTGATTACTACGAAAAGCTTCTATCAAACAAAATCGAAGAAAGCGATATCTCAAAAATCAATGCAGCTGCAGGGTCCTATGTTACCTGCAAGGACGAGACCATTGAAATTCTAAAAAAATCCATCACCTACAGTGAAGCTTCTTCCGGAGCCTTTGATGTTACCATCGGAAAGCTTTGTGATTTATGGAATTTTTCTGAGATTTCTGCGGAAACTGAGGATCATAAGGTTGATGCCTCCTTTCTTCCGGATAGAAAAAAGCTGGAAGAATGCATCTCTCACGTAAACTATCAAAATATTGTCATAGACGAAAATAGAGTATGCCTTTTGGACCCTGAATGTGAAATTGATTTAGGAGCAATTGCAAAAGGCTATATCGCAGATCAAATGCAAGCCTTTCTATTGGAAAAAGGGGTCACCTCCGGAATCATCAATTTAGGCGGCAACATCAAGACCATTGGCCCGAAAGCAGATCACACAAGCTACACCGTTGGAATCCAAAAACCATTTGCTCCTACCGGAGAATCGCTTATAAAAGTATTCTTATCCAATGGTTCTGTTGTGACCTCAGGAATTTATGAAAGATATTTTACCGTAGACGGGGTTATCTATCATCATATTTTGGACCCTCGTACCGGATATTCCATTGAAAACGATTTGGCTTCTGTAACCATCATCAACCAATGCTCTATGGATGGAGATGCGTTAAGCACCACTTGCTTTTTGCTCGGAAAAGATGCCGCTATGGAGTATATTGAA
>JALEPP010000164.1 GCA_022767075.1 Agathobacter sp.
GGATTTTCACACATTAGTTTTCTGGCGTATGCTTTATCGTATTTCTTCTCTATGTACCGATAGCATTCTCTCAAATGACAGCTCCTTTGCTTCGTTCCATGGCTATCACTGGCTACAAAATCGATCAGCATGTTTTTCAACAGCTTCTTACACAGCTTCTTGGTATGAAAGCCTTCTTTTCCAAGAATGGCATCTGCATTGACCTGAATCCGTGCTCCCAGCTTCCGCAGCTCCTGGATATTGGTAAGATTCTCTGCCAATACCTTATAGCGCTCCACATGGGCAATGATGGGTATATATCCCTTCATCATCAGTGAGCTTGTCATCTGGTAGATGGTTTCATAGGAGGTATCATAAGAGTACTCGGTCAATACATAGGAGCTTTCTGCCATTGTTAGACATCGTCCTGTCTGTAGGTACTTGGCAATCCGGCTGTGAACATGAAATTCACAACCAAGATAGAGCTTGACATTTAGCTCTGATGCATAGGGTTCCAGCTTCTTATAGTGCTCCATGATCTCATCCAACGGATATTGAAACATGCCGTGGCGATAATGAGGTGTCAGGATCATTGCGCTGATTCCCTGGCTTTTTGCCTCCTTTAGCATCTGGATTGATTCCTCGATTTTTTTCGGTCCGTCATCCACCCCATACAGCAGGTGACAGTGTATATCTATCATGATATTGCTTCTCCTTGAGCTCTATACACGATATATAGTCGTGTTTATACATTCTATATCAATATACGCTTCCACCTTTTCTCTGTCAATAAAATTCGTGTATTGATTTCATTTCCATTCGTGTTATTAACACGTGTTTAAGGGTTTTTATGTGCTTGATAATAATTATGTTTAAGTAATAAGGAGGGTTTTCATGAAGAGAAAAGTTGAAGAAATGTATGATCGCGTGGCTGCAGGCCAGAGAATTCAGGAAAAGAGAGAGACACTTGGGCTGTCCCAGGAGGTCCTTGCAGAGAGGATTGATCGTGCACCAAAATACTTGTCCGATATTGAGCGAGGGAAATGCGGATTATCCCTTGAGACCTTGGTCGCTCTTTCCGATGCACTGGATATGAATATTGATTATATTATAAAAGGGGGGCTGTCCCAGGAGGACAAGGATGATTTGGTCCAGACCCAGGAAGCCTTAGTAGAAATGGTTTCCAGACGCGGAAAATGTGAACGGGATCAGGCACTCAAGCTTCTGCAGGTGTATTTCACAGGAGTGGATGCCATCAAAGATAATTTCAAATAGCGCAAAAAGAGTACCTTATATCTATGTCCGATACAGGTACTCTTTTTTTATCTTATTTTCTATCTTTTTATCTTATTTTGAAAGAAATGCTCTCACGGTTTCTTCCATCTTGTCTACATCACACTCTGTGGTATGACGTACCGGAGCGTTTCGAATCTCATCAATTGCCTTTGGCACCGCTACGTTTCCAATCTTAGAAAGCTCATCTACCAGTTCAAAATCTCCCATCTTGTCGTATTCCGGATTGATTGCAGTCATGACACTTCTGGTGAACTTAAATGGACTTGCTGTACTTGCAATAATGGTCTTGGTGTCATTATCTCCTGAATCCTTTTTATACTTATTATATACACAGGCTGCTACTGCAGTATGGGTGTCGATGACATATCCCGTTTTCTCATAGAGATCCGCAATGGTTTTTCCGGTTTCTTCCTGGTTACAATAGTTTCCGTAGAAATCCTTGAGCTTCTCCTTCATCTCATCGGTCACTTCATATACACCGGTAGCGCTAAGCTCTTCCATAAGCTCCTTGTTCTTCTGTGGATTTCTACCTGCAATCTGGTAGATTAATCTCTCCAGGTTCGAAGAAATGAGAATATCCATAGATGGAGAATTGGTAAGGATAAATGGACGGTTCTTGTCGTATTTTCCTGTACTAAAGAAATCAAAGAGAACCTTATTCTCGTTAGATGCACAGATTAATTTTCCAATAGGAAGTCCCATGTTCTTGGCATAGTAAGCTGCAAGGATATTGCCGAAGTTTCCGGTTGGTACTACCACATTGACCTTCTCATCCGCTGCGATAACACCGCTCTCGTAGAGCTTTGCGTAGGAATAGACATAGTAGCAAATCTGAGGAACCAGGCGTCCGATGTTGATGGAGTTGGC
>JALEPP010000004.1 GCA_022767075.1 Agathobacter sp.
ATTTAAATACAGGAAATCTTTCTTCATTATCGAATTACCGGAGTATAAAATTCCAAGTTTGAAAAGAGCGACATTGTCTATGCTTAGCCGAGGCAAGGCATACATTATAAAGGCGGGAACCATTATTCTTGTATGTAATACCATCGTACAGATTATGCAGTCCTTTGACTGGCATCTGCAGGTGGTGGAGGAGGGAATGGAAAGCACCTCCATCCTGGCTTCCATTGCTTCTCCCATTGCGGTCATCCTGGTACCAATCGTTGGTATTGCAGCTTGGCAGCTTGCAGCTGCTGCAGTAACCGGTTTTATTGCGAAAGAAAATGTAGTAGGTACACTTGCGGTTTGCTATGGCTTAAGTGCTTTTATTGATACAGAAGAGCTTGCACTTGTTGGTGATGGTAATGTGGTTGCATCAGCAATGGCAATTACGAAAGTAGCAGCACTTGCTTATCTGATGTTTAATCTTTATACGCCGCCTTGCTTTGCAGCACTTGGTGCAATGAACTCAGAAATGCAGAGCTCAAAGTGGTTATGGAGCGGTATAGCCCTTCAGTTAGGAACAGGTTACACGGTGGCTTTTCTGGTATATCAGATAGGTACACTGATTACGACAGGTAAGCTTGGAAATGGATTTGTGACCGGACTTATTGCTGTGCTTGCTATGGTTGCCGTTGTGGTTGGACTTATTCATAAAACCAACAAGCAGTTTGCATCCGAGTATGAATTAAAAAAGGCTGTATAAGTTTGACGGACATATAGATTTAAGTCAGAAAGGAGCGGCAATGGATAATTTGATTGTCATTGGAATTCTGTTGGTTATAGTAGGTGCAGCAGTCCTTTACATATGGAAGGAAAAGAAGAAAGGTACAAGATGCATCGGATGTCCGGCTGCTGGTCACTGTTCTTCGAATGGATGCGGAAAGGCGAAAGAAAACTGTAATTGCCATACCGATAGCAATTAAGACTATGCCTGCACTTTTTTTGTGCAGGCATTATTTTTTTAAAATATATTCTTATTGAAAATGTGAAAGGAGCTGAAATATGGAAAAGGACTTGATAAAATCGGAAAACAAATTAGCAGCGAATTATCACAGGACAAGAATGCAGAAAGAAATGGTGTTACAGCGCCTAAAAGAAAACGGCTGCAGAATAACGAAACAGCGGAAAATTCTGTTGGATATTATTCTACAGGAGGAGTGTGGCAGTTGTAAGGAGATATATTATAAAGCGGCTACATTGGATTCGTCGATAGGTGCAGCTACTGTTTACCGTATGGTCAATCTTTTGGGAGAGATTGGAGCAATCAGCCGGAAGAATATGTATCGCATCTCCTGTGGTATGAATTGCAATAGAGAAAATGCTTGTGTTATTGAGTTAGATGACCAGACATTTTTTCGATTGTCCTCCGGAGAGTGGTATAAAGTTATTTCAGAAGGACTTCGGTGCATGGGATATGTGGATTCGCAGAAGGTTGCAAGTGTTGTTGTAGAACCATGTGATATGGAGGGTATAATGGAATAATATTTGCAGTCTGTTTTTCGTACTTTCCACTATCGTGCAATAATTCAATATAGTCCAAAGCTTTTTCTTTTCCCTCATCATTCAGTGAGGGGAGCGGATTTGAAAATATGTGAAAACTAAAGAACCGCCTTGGTACGGAACCGTATGCCAGGTGGTGTTCCTACCTGATTGTAAAAGTTTTCTCCAGTTGTTTACGTTCAGTTTACCTTCGGCCGTATAATTGACTATGTTAAAGGAAAATAAACAAAACACAAACAACATGAATCAATAGAAAAGGAGAACAAGCTTATGAAAAACATTATGTATTTACTGACAGGAGCAACAGGATTCTTAGGAGGAACTATCTGCAGACAGTTATTGGACCGCGGAGAGAAAGTTAGAGCATATGTATTGCCAAATGATAAAGCAAAAGCTTTTGTACCTGAGGAGGCAGAAATCTGTGAAGGAGACCTTTGTGATATGGAAGCTTTGGAGAGATTTTTCACAGTACCGGAGCAATTCCAGAGACCAAAAAAGGAACCAGAATTAGAGAGGTAAAGTATTTCGATGAGGATCAGGTCGTGGGCTGTTACAGCAGATCTAAAGCCCTTGCAACTCAGGCTGTTCTTGATGCGGTAAATGAGAAGGGCCTGAATGCCTGTGTAGTACATCCAAGTGGAATCTTAGGACCAGAGGATTTTGCAGTTGGCGAAACCACAAAGACTGTTATTGAGATTATCAAAGGTCAGATGCCTATGGGAATTGACGGTTCCTTCAACCTTTGTGATGTACGAGATCTTGCGGCAGGAACCATCGCCGCGGCGGACAGAGGGAAAAAGGGAGAGTGCTACATCCTTGGAAATGAGGAGGTGTCCTTCCGTGATTTCTCTAAGATGTTAGTAGATGAAGCCGGATGCAAGCCAATTCGTTCCTTCTTGCCAATCAAGGTGGCAAACTTCCTTGCAACAGTAATGGAGAAGAAAGCAGGAAAAACAGGAAAAGAGCCACTTATGACCACCTTTTCGGTATACAACCTTGCTCGCAATAACGAGTTTGATTCAAGCAAAGCCAAAAAGGAGTTAGGGTATGTCACCCGCTCTTACGAGGAAACCATCCGTGATGAGGTTCGCTGGTTAAGAGAGGCTGGTAAAATTGCGTAAATTGGATGGTAAAAAACAATAATCCGTTTTTACCTAAATGTAGTCACCATATGTATTGTTGATAAAAGCTTATAAATATGGACTTTATCACTATATTATGATATACTATCTGTATGAAAGATAAATACATTCACGCAAGAACTTGCGTATATAACATCAATTATCATATTGTTTGGTGTGTCAAATACCGAAGAAAGGTACTCACTCCA
>JALEPP010000005.1 GCA_022767075.1 Agathobacter sp.
CTTCTTTACAGATGTCTGACGTCCTTTTCTTACTAACTGGTTGAATGTTGGCATTCTTTTCACCTCCTGTTTTATTTTGAAAAATGCGCGCGCGAATGCACACTAGTTGATTATATAAACTTATTTTTTCTCTGTCAAGGAAATTTTATCCGAATTTTTCCCTATTTTACGGGGTTTTCTGCTGTTTTTACACAAGAAAAAACGGGAAAGTCGGACTAGAAACTAGGGGTAGTAGATAGTCGAGGTGTTTCTTCTATATATAGATAGTATATAGATAACACTTCACGTAAAAATAAGGGTGCCTATTCAGGCACCCTTATTTTTGTTTTATTCTTCTACTTCGTCAACTACATCTTCTACAGCTTCTTCTAAAGCTTCTGCTTCATCAAAATCTGCATCAAAGTCTGCGTCGTCGAACTCATCAAACTGGAACTCCTCTTCCTGAACAAGTTCACTGTCAAGCTTGATGTTGCGGTATCTCTTCATACCGGTACCGGCAGGAATAAGTTTACCGATGATTACGTTCTCTTTCATACCAATCAATGGATCAACCTTGCCCTTGATTGCTGCCTCAGTAAGAACCTTAGTGGTCTCCTGGAAGGATGCAGCTGAAAGGAATGAGTTGGTTGCAAGAGAAGCCTTGGTAATACCAAGAAGAATCTGTGTACCGGTTGCAAGCTCTTTTCCTTCTGCTTCGAGCTTCTCATTCAGCTCTAAGAATTCAAGAGAGTCTACCATGCTTCCCGGAAGGAGATCCGAATCACCCTTCTCTTCTACACGAATCTTCTGGAGCATCTGACGTACAAGTACCTCAATATGCTTATCTGCAATTTCTACACCCTGGAGACGGTATACACGCTGTACCTCGCGGAGCATGTAATCCTGAACCGCACGAACACCTTTAATCTTAAGGATGTCGTGTGGGTTTACAGAACCTTCGGTAAGCTCATCACCGGCTTCAAGCTCTGCGCCGTCTACAATCTTGATACGTGATCCATAAGGGATTAAGTAAGTCTTAGACTCACCAGTCTCTTTGTTGGTTACAACAACCTCACGTTTTTTCTTGGTATCTTTGATGGTTGCAGTACCACCAAACTCGGTGATAATTGCAAGACCCTTAGGCTTACGAGCCTCAAAAATCTCCTCTACACGAGGAAGACCCTGTGTAATATCGTTACCAGCTACACCACCGGTATGGAAGGTACGCATGGTAAGCTGTGTACCAGGCTCACCGATTGACTGAGCGGCGATGATACCGATTGCTTCACCAACCTGTACTGCCTGACCGGTTGCCATGTTGGCACCGTAACATTTTGCACATACACCCATGTGTGAACGGCAGGTAAGGATGTTACGAATCTTCACAGATGCATCTCTGTCGACTCCGTCCTCAGTAGAGAATGGTTTTCCGTTTGACTGGATACCCTTCTTGATAATATCTGCTGCACGCTTTGGTGTAATCATATGGTTTGCTTTTACGATCACATTGCCATCTTTGTCGCAAATGGTCTCGCATGCGAAACGTCCTGTAATACGCTCCTGTAAGCTCTCAATCTCTTCTTTTCCATCCATGAATGCTTTTACTACCATTCCAGGAAGCTCACGTCCGGTTCCCTCACAGCAATCTCTCTCGCGAACGATCATGTGCTGAGATACGTCTACCATTCGACGGGTCAGGTATCCGGAATCGGCGGTACGAAGAGCGGTATCTGACAGACCCTTACGAGCTCCGTGTGCTGACATGAAGTACTCCAATACGTCAAGACCTTCACGGAAGTTTGACTTGATTGGCAGCTCGATGGTTCTACCTGTTGTATCAGCCATCAAACCACGCATACCCGCAAGCTGTTTGATCTGTTTATCAGAACCACGGGCTCCGGAATCAGCCATCATGAAGATGTTGTTGTACTTATCAAGACCATCTAACAGTGCGCGAGTAAGCTCATCGTCAGTCTCTTTCCAGGTCTCAACAACCTCTTTGTAACGCTCCTCCTCAGTAATCAAACCACGTTTGTACTGCTTGGTGATCTTATCCACAGTGTTCTGTGCATCTTCGATCATCTGAGGTTTCTGAGGTGGTACGGTCATATCGGAAATGGATACGGTCATAGCTGCTCTTGTAGAGAACTTGTAACCCATTGCCTTAACATCATCTAATACTTCAGCGGTACGAGTAGCACCGTGAATATTGATAACCTTCTCTAAGATCTGTTTAATCTGTTTCTTTCCAACATGGAAATCAACCTCTAATTTTAAGGCATTTTCCGGCTTGTTGCGGTCTACAAATCCAAGGTCCTGTGGAATAATCTCATTGAAAATTACAAGACCGAGAGTTGTCTCAACAAACTCTGAAACCTCCTTGCCGTTGCAATCCACACCATTTCTGTATACGTAGATTTTCTGGTGAAGAGAAATCTCTCCATTCTCATAAGCAAGAAGAGCCTGGTTCATAGAGCTGAAGCGATGTCCAAAGAGATCCATCGGTGTACAAAGCACACGTCTGTTGCCGTCGGTTACATCCTCGAACCAAATCATATCGTAAAGTCCAAGCTCCGCTTTTCCATCCTTACCCGGAGTAGTCAACGCTTTTAACTCGTCAAGATCATTGTATACCTTGTCACTTACTGCCTTTGCATCCTTATCTAACTGATGATCAGCAAGTCTTCTCATGGTTAAGTAGTAAATACCAAGGACCATATCCTGTGAAGGTACTGCTACAGGACCACCATCAGAAGGCTTCAGTAAGTTGTTCGGTGATAAGAGCATAAATCTGCACTCCGCCTGTGCCTCAACAGAAAGTGGAAGATGCACAGCCATCTGGTCACCGTCGAAGTCGGCGTTGAAAGCGGTACATACCAATGGATGAAGCTTAATTGCTTTTCCTTCTACGAGGATTGGCTCGAATGCCTGGATACCCAGACGGTGAAGTGTAGGAGCACGGTTCAACATAACCGGATGCTCACGAATTACTTCTTCCAGAACGTCAAATACTTCTGTCTGAAGTCTTTCTACCATCTTCTTAGCGCTCTTAATATTGTGTGCAGTTCCGTTAGCAACTAACTCCTTCATTACGAAAGGCTTGAACAGCTCAAGTGCCATCTCCTTTGGAAGACCACACTGGTAGATCTTAAGCTTAGGCTCTACACAAATTACGGAACGTCCTGAGTAGTCAACACGTTTTCCTAAGAGGTTCTGACGGAAACGACCGCCCTTACCCTTTAACATGTCTGAAAGTGATTTCAGAGCACGGTTACCAGGACCGGTAACCGGACGTCCACGACGACCGTTGTCAATCAATGCGTCAACCGCTTCCTGAAGCATACGCTTCTCGTTGCGCACGATAATATCCGGAGCACCGAGATCCAACAGTCTTCTAAGACGGTTGTTACGGTTGATAATTCTACGATACAAATCGTTCAGGTCAGAGGTTGCAAAACGTCCACCATCCAACTGGACCATAGGACGTAAATCCGGTGGAATAACCGGAATAACGGTCATAATCATCCACTCAGGCTTGTTTCCTGACTCACGGAAGGCTTCTACCACTTCCAATCTCTTGATAATACGAGCTCTCTTCTGGCCGGTAGCAGTCTCAAGCTCTGCCTTAAGCTCTGCAGAATCCTTCTCAAGATCAATATTCTCTAAGAGCTCACGAATCGCCTCTGCACCCATTCCTACACGGAATGCATTGCCGTACTGCTCTCTCGCTTCCTGATACTCAGTCTCAGTCAGCACCTGCTTGTAGCCAAGTCCGGTCTCTCCCGGATCAACTACGATATAAGAAGCAAAGTAAAGTACTCGCTCTAAGATACGTGGTGATAAGTCAAGGATTAATCCCATACGTGATGGAATTCCCTTGAAGTACCAGATATGAGATACAGGAGCTGCAAGCTCGATGTGTCCCATACGTTCTCTACGCACGCTTGCTTTGGTGATTTCAACTCCACAGCGGTCGCAGACAACGCCCTTATAGCGAATTTTCTTATATTTTCCACAATGACACTCCCAGTCCTTCTGAGGTCCGAAAATCTTCTCACAGAACAAACCATCTTTTTCCGGCTTTAAGGTTCTGTAGTTGATGGTCTCAGGTTTTTTCACCTCGCCATGTGACCACTCTCTGATCTTCTCAGGAGATGCCAATCCAATCTGAATTGCATCAAACTGAACAGACTGGTTCATATCTTTTACTGCATTAAATTCTGGCATTTACGACTCTCCTTCCTAATTATTCTTCGTCATCTACATCGTCGAAGAACTCAACTGCTTCGTCAAAATCATCCGGTTCTTCTTCTACCGTTTCTAATTCTCCGCTCTCCTGGTTGAATTCCTGCTTGCTGAATCCGTGCTGTGCAAATGACTCACTATCTTCAAACGCGAAGTCTCTGTCGTTGCCGATAATGGCATTGATATCCGTGTTGCCATACTCACTGGTCTCAATGAGTTCTACTTCGTTGCGATCCTCGTCCAGTACTTTTACATCCAAGCCTAATGACTGAAGCTCTTTTAAAAGCACCTTGAATGACTCTGGGATTCCAGGTTCAGGGATGTTGTCACCCTTGATAATTGCCTCGTAAGTCTTAACACGTCCTACAACGTCATCGGACTTAACTGTCAGGATCTCCTGTAAGGTGTATGCAGCTCCGTATGCTTCCAGAGCCCAAACCTCCATCTCACCGAAACGCTGTCCACCGAACTGCGCTTTACCACCAAGTGGCTGCTGAGTTACTAATGAGTAAGGTCCGGTTGAACGAGCATGAATCTTATCATCTACCAGATGGTGAAGCTTCAGGTAGTGCATGTGTCCGATGGTAACTCTTCCATCGAAGAATTCACCGGTACGTCCATCGCGAAGCTGGACTTTTCCATCTCTTGAAAGCTCTACGCCCTTCCAAAGAGAACGATGCTCACGGTTGGTTGAGAGGTATTCCATGACATCCTCACGGAGTACATCTACATATTTATCATAGAAGTTCTCAGAATCTGCGCTCCAGCCCGGATGCTCTGATTTCTGATCTTCCTCAAGCTCAGCCTTGTCAAATGGAAGATTTACATAATCATTTGCAAGCTCAAGTGTATCCTGAATATCTACCTCGTTAGCTCCATCGAATACCGGTGTAGCGATATCAAATCCAAGAGCCTTAGCTGCCAGAGAAAGGTGAATCTCAAGGACCTGACCGATATTCATACGGGAAGGTACACCAAGTGGGTTCAATACGATGTCAAGCGGACGACCGTTTGGAAGGAATGGCATATCTTCTACCGGTAATACGCGGGAAACGACACCCTTGTTACCATGACGACCAGCCATCTTATCACCAACAGAGATTTTTCTCTTCTGAGCAATGTAGATACGAACTGACTGATTTACGCCCGGTGAAAGCTCATCGCCATTTTCTCTTGTAAATACTTTGGCATCAACAATGATACCGTACTCTCCGTGAGGTACCTTTAATGAGGTATCACGAACCTCACGAGCCTTCTCGCCGAAAATAGCACGAAGGAGTCTCTCCTCTGCAGTAAGCTCGGTCTCTCCCTTAGGAGTTACCTTTCCTACAAGGATATCTCCGGCGCGAACCTCTGCACCGATACGGATGATTCCACGCTCATCAAGATCCTTCAATGCGTCGTCTCCGACACCAGGAACATCTCTGGTAATCTCCTCCGGTCCAAGCTTGGTATCACGAGCCTCGCACTCGTACTCCTCAATATGGATAGAAGTATATACGTCATTCTGAACTAATCTTTCACTTAAAAGAACCGCATCCTCGTAGTTGTAACCTTCCCAGGTCATGAAGCCGATCAGTGGGTTTTTACCAAGAGCGAGCTCACCCTGTGAGGTTGAAGGACCATCAGCGATTACCTCGCCGGCCTCTACATGCTGTCCCTTGAATACGATTGGTCTCTGGTTGTAGCAGTTTGACTGGTTACTGCGAGAGAACTTCGTAAGCACGTACTCACGACGGTTTCCGTCATCCTCTTTGATGATGATACGGTTTGACTCAGAGCTTTCTACGGTACCTGCAGCTTTTGCCACAACACATACACCTGAGTCTACAGCAGCCTTTGTCTCCATACCGGTACCTACAACAGGAGCCTCTGTGGTAAGAAGAGGAACGGCCTGACGCTGCATGTTGGATCCCATCAGCGCACGGGTAGGGTCATCGTTCTGAAGGAATGGAATCAAGGCAGTAGCTACTGAGAACACCATCTTAGGTGATACATCCATGTAGTCGAATGCTGTCTTGTCATATTCCTGTGTCTCTTCTCTGTAACGACCAGATACCGAATTACGTACAAAATGTCCTTCCGCATCTAATTTCTCGTTGGCCTGAGCTACGTGGTAGTTATCCTCCTCGTCAGCTGTCATGTATACAACCTCGTCGGTAACTACCGGGTTTTTCGGATCTGTTTTATCAATCTTACGGTATGGAGCCTCTACGAAACCATACTCGTTGATTCTTGCATAGCAAGCGAGGGAGTTGATCAAACCGATGTTTGGTCCCTCAGGAGTCTCTACAGGACACATACGTCCGTAATGAGAGTAATGTACGTCTCGAACCTCGAATCCCGCACGGTCTCTTGAAAGGCCACCAGGTCCAAGTGCTGATAAACGTCTCTTATGAGTCAACTCACCAAGTGGGTTGTTCTGATCCATGAACTGTGAAAGCTGTGAAGAACCGAAGAATTCCTTTACAGCAGCAGTTACTGGCTTGATATTAATTAAGCTCTGAGGTGAAATACCTTCCAAATCCTGAGTGGTCATACGCTCACGAACCACACGCTCTAATCTGGAAAGTCCAATACGGTACTGGTTCTGTAAAAGCTCACCAACCGCACGAATACGTCTATTTCCCAAGTGGTCGATATCGTCATCATGTCCGATAGCCCACTCTAAATGCATATTGTAGTTGATAGATGCGAAGATATCTTCTTTTGTAATATGCTTTGGAATCAAGTCCGCCATATCTCTCTTGATTGCTTCTACGCGCTCGTCAAGAGTCTCGTACTCTTCCATAATCTGTGCAAGAACCGGATAAAATACCAATTCGTTGATTCCAAGCTCTTCCTTGTCAATCTCAGGAATCCAAGCATTGATGTCTACCATCATGTTGGAAAGAACCTTGGTATTTCTGGTCTCAGTCTGAATCAGAACAGCCGGTACAGCTGCATTCTGAATCTGCTCTGCCATATCTCTGGTCAAAACAGTTCCCGCCTCAAACAGAACCTCACCGGTAGAAGGATCGATAACATCCTCTGCAAGAACCTGTCCACTGATACGGTTTTTGAGAGCTAATTTCTTGTTGAATTTGTAACGTCCAACCTTAGAAAGGTCATATCTTCTAGGGTCAAAGAACATAGCGGTGATTAAGCTCTCTGCACTTTCTACAGAAAGAGGCTCACCCGGACGAATCTTCTTGTAGAGCTCTAACAGACCAGCTTCGTAGCTACCCTGTGGCTCACGCTCAGTGATAGAAGGATCCTTTGCAAAAGAAGCAAGAATCTTTGGCTCCTCACCGAACATATCAATAATGGCCTGATTTGTACCCACACCAAGCGCACGTAAAAGTACAGTAATAGGCACCTTACGTGTTCTATCTACACGAACGCTGAAAACGTCATTAGAGTCCGTCTCATACTCCAGCCATGCACCACGGTTAGGAATTACGGTACAAGAATAAAGAGTCTTACCCACTTTATCATGTGCAATTCCGTAATAGATACCTGGGGAACGAACCAACTGGCTTACGATTACTCGCTCAGCACCATTGATTACGAATGTACCGGTCTCAGTCATCAGAGGGAGATCGCCCATGAAAATCTCATGTTCGTTGATCTCATCTGTTTCCTTGTTGTGCAGTCTTACCTTCACTTTTAAAGGAGCAGCGTATGTTGCATCTCTTTCTTTGCACTCTGGGATTGTATATTTCACATCATCTTCGCATAATGTGAAGTCCACAAATTCCAGACTCAAGTGACCGCTGTAGTCTGCGATCGGAGAGATATCAGCAAATGCCTCTTTCAGACCTTCATCCAGAAACCATTTGTAGGAATCTCTCTGGATTTCAATCAGGTTTGGCATTTCCAAAACCTCTTTTTGTCTTGAGTAACTCATACGCATACCTTTTCCAGTGTTGACAGGACGTATTCTGTTTTTCTCCATTGACGTTTCACCTCTCATTTTTATTTTCAAATCTACCGATATAAGCTAGATAGTGTTGAATTGCCACACAATTCATACAACATATTGTGGGGCTCAACAAATTCGCAAAATCTCAGTGTTTTCAAGGCTTTCAGCCGTTCTCTTTCCGAAAAAAGAGCGCAAAAAGGCCTAGTGCAACACAATAATGCAACGTATACTATACAACAAATGCCACCGTTTGGCAAGTATATTTTTTATTTTGTTTGGCATCTCCTCCCCACAAAGTGGGCAAAAGAAAAGTAGGCAAAAGACAGGGAAGAAAAGAAAAACCCTCCCGGATAACCGAGAGGGTTGAATTCTAACTGTCTGGCTTAAATTATTTAAGAGTAATCTTAGCGCCTTCAGCTTCAAGTTTAGCTTTGATATCATCAGCAGTAGCTTTGTCAGCTGCTTCTTTGATCATCTTAGGAGCGTTGTCTACAACGTCCTTAGCTTCTTTAAGTCCAAGTCCTGTTAACTCACGAACTACTTTGATAACCTTAACTTTGTTTGGTCCTACTTCAGTAAGCTCTACGTCGAACTCAGTCTTCTCTTCTGCTGCTTCTGCTGCTCCGCCAGCTGCTGCTACTACAACACCTGCTGCTGCAGATACACCAAACTCTTCTTCACAAGCTTTTACTAAATCATTTAACTCTAATACGCTTAACTCTTTGATAGCATCAATAAATTCTGCTGTTGTCATTTTTGCCATTTTACTTTCCTCCATTTTGAAATTTTTGTATTGTACAAGATTATTCTGCTGCAGGCGCTTCTTCAGCTACTGCCTCTGCCACAGGTGCCTCTTCAGCTACAGGTGCTTCCTCAACTGGTGCTGCTTCTACTGCTGCATCAGCGCCACCTTTTTCTGCGATCTGGTTAAGAACGCGAGCAAGGTTGGTAATAGGTGACTGTAAGCTTCCAAGTAATTTTGAGATAAGTACGTCTCTTGAAGGGATAGCTGCGATTGCCTTCATTGCGTTAGCATCGTAGTAGGTTCCCTCTACGATACCTGCTCTGATCTCAAGCTCTGGGTTCTTCTTAGCGAACTCTGCAAGGATACGAGCTGGAGCAGTTGCATCTTCTGTAGAAACAGCGAATGCGTTTGGTCCTTCTAATACTTCACTAAGGCTTTCAAACTCAGTTCCCTTGATTGCACGGCTTACTAAAGTATTCTTGTATACCTTGTAAGAAACGTTTGCTTCTCTTAACTGCTTACGTAACTGAGTATCCTGAGCAACGGTAAGTCCACGGTAGTCAACTACTACAACTGACTGCGCATCTTTAATGGTTGCTGAAATCTCATCTACGATAGGCTGTTTGATCTCAACTTTTGCCACGGTTGTGTACCTCCTTATTTTATTTGCATAAAAGACGTGAGGTCTATCCGATTCCTAAGAATCAAAGAAACCTCTCTGCCACAAGACAGAGAGGTATAAGTCACAATTTAAGGATTATCCCTAAAAGTTTCCTCGGTAGGCCCTTTTGGTTACGGTTATCAATTTAACCACCTACTGTCTTCGGCAATATGCTTTGCTATTATAATACGATCTATTACGGTTGTCAATAACTTTCCGCAAAAACCATTTGCTTTAAATTAGGTCTATCAATCTACTTCCCTGTAGATTACTGGGTAATCTTGGTTACGTTTAACTTAACGCCAGGTCCCATAGTAGATGTAAGAACAGCACTCTTAATGTACTGACCTTTCAAGCTAGCAGGTTTTGCTTTGTTGATTGCTCCCATAAGAGCCTGGAAGTTGTCGTTTAATTGTTCTTCTGTGAAAGAAGCTTTTCCAACTGGCACATGGATAATGTTTGTTTTGTCCAGTCTGTACTCAATCTTACCAGCTTTGATGTCGTTAACTGCTTTGGTTACGTCCATAGTAACAGTTCCGGCTTTTGGGTTTGGCATTAAGCCCTTAGGTCCAAGGACACGTCCTAAACGACCAACAACACCCATCATGTCAGGTGTAGCAACAACAACATCGAAATCTAACCATCCTTCGTTCTGGATCTTTGGAATTAATTCCTCTCCACCAACGAAGTCAGCTCCTGCTGCCTGTGCTTCATCTAACTTAGCTCCCTTAGCGAAAACTAAAACTCTAACTGTTTTACCAGTTCCGTGTGGCAATACAACCGCACCACGGATCTGCTGCTCTGCGTGACGTCCATCACAACCGGTTCTGATGTGAAGTTCAACTGTCTCGTCAAATTTAGCTGTAGCATTTTTCTTTACAAGAGCGATTGCTTCATCAACATCAAACAAATTAGTCTTGTCAAATGCTTTTACAGCGTCTTGATATTTCTTTCCTCTTTTCATTGAAAATAACCTCCTGGTGGTTTTATCGGGAGAGGACCCTCCCACTATTGTTCCTTGTTATTTTGCTCGCAAGGTATTAGTCAACTACCTCAACACCCATTGATCTAGCTGTACCAGCGATCATGCTCATAGCTGCCTCAAGAGAAGCTGCGTTTAAGTCAGGCATCTTAAGCTCTGCGATTTCCTGAACCTGAGCCTTTGTAATCTTTGCAACCTTAGTCTTGTTTGGAACACCTGATCCAGACTTGATGTTGCAAGCTTTCTTAATCAATACTGGAGCAGGAGGAGTCTTAGTAACGAAACTAAAGCTTCTATCTGCATATACAGTAATTACTACAGGGATAATTAAGTCGCCCTGATCGGCTGTTTTTGCATTAAACTGCTTTGTAAACTCTACGATGTTTACACCATGCTGTCCAAGAGCTGGTCCAACTGGAGGAGCTGGAGTTGCTTTACCAGCAGGAATCTGCAATTTAATATATCCTTCAACTTTTTTTGCCATTTGGAATTGCCTCCTTAATTCATTTTCTTAACATCTGCGAAACTTACTTCTACCGGTGTTTCGCGACCGAACAGCTCAACATTGATCGTAATGGTCTGCTTGTGAGGGTTCATAGCAACAATGTTGCCTACCGTATCCTTCCAAGCACCACCTACTACAACGATGGTATCGCCTTCTTCGAAGTCTACCACGATGTTCTCTGTACGGATTCCTAAGTTTCTCATCTCAGCTTCCGTGAGTGGTACAGGCTTGCTTCCTGGTCCTACAAAACCAGTTACGCCTCTGGTATTTCTCACGACATACCAGGTGTCATCATTCATAATCATGTGAATGAGCACGTAACCTGGGAACATCTTCTTGGAAACTACTTTCTTAACACCGTTCTTCACCTCAGTAACTTCCTCCAAAGGTACCTGAACTTCTAAGATTTGGTCTTCAAGATGTCTGTTTTCAATTGTTTTGTCAATGTTTGCTTTGACCTTGTTCTCATAACCTGAATAGGTATGAACTACATACCAGTTCGCTTCTGCCATAATCACTATGCCTCCACTTAACTAAAATGAAAAGTTAACTAAGAAACTCACTCCGTACTGGATAATGAAATCCAACAACGCAATGATAAGACCTACTACAAGAGACGTGGCGATAACTGCTACGGTCTGTCTTGTGAGTGTTTTCTGATCTGGCCAGATAATCTTTTTGAACTCGGCCTTGAGACCCGTGAACCAGCTCTGCTTTTGAGCTTTTTCCTTATTTGTGGTTTCTCCCATGGTTCTCACTCCTTCTCAGTCCAGACTATTTTGTTTCCTTATGCATTGTATGAGTTCTGCAGAATCTACAATACTTTTTGGTTTCCATTCTGTCCGGATGAGTCTTCTTGTCTTTTGTCATATTGTAGTTACGACGCTGACATTCAGTGCATGCTAATGTAATTCTTGTACGCACAACTTCCACCTCCGTTTAATTAGTGTTAAAAATTTCTTGGTTTCCCTATGCCTTAAAAAAAGGCATAAAAAAAAGACCTATTTCAAAGCCCCTAAACTATATCACAAGTATTTTCAACCGTCAATGATTTTATAAACTTTTTTCTATTTCAAGGTTTTTTCCTATTATACCTTGCGTTTTGAAAATTTTGCTTCTATAATATATGTGTATAAATGGATTTAGTATGTCCCGATGCATATTTGCATATTTCACGGAGGAAAGGAGGGGAGAACATGGCAAAAATCGATAGTGCCTATGCCTACTATCTGTCTACCTATGTAGGGACAAGACAGGTATCCCGCTACGAGACTCACAAACGCAGTGAGCTTCGGAAGGTCTACAATGAAATCGTCAAATCCAATAAAGATGCTCCCCTGGTAAAGCTTTCCGATCCGGAGACCGCTAAGCGTTACGCCATCGATATCAAGGAAAGTGCCAAGACCATTAAGAACGTGGTAGCCTCCCTCTCTGACGGAGACACCTTGGCAAGCTCCTTCCAGAAAAAGGTAGCTGTTTCTTCGGATGAAGAATCCGTAGTGGCTCAATACGTGGGTGAGAATCAATCTGACGCCAACACCGAACCATTTACAATTGAAGTATTAGAATTGGCAAAGCCGCAGATCAATCAAGGTAAATTCATAGACAGCAAGGCCTTTTCTCTGACCCCGGGGACTTATTCCTTTGACCTGAATACTTCAAGCGCCACTTACGAATTCCAGTATGCGGTTTCAAAGGGCGACTCCAATCTGGATGTACAAAAAAAGCTGGCTAAGCTTGTGAATCAATCCAATCTTGGTATTCGCGCTGATATTGTGAAGGATGAAAAAGGGTATACCGCTTTAACCCTCACTTCCAAGCAAACAGGTCTCACCGATGACGA
>JALEPP010000018.1 GCA_022767075.1 Agathobacter sp.
TTTTTCAAAAAAACTATGAAAGCATACCTTCTAAAGCTGTTTTTACTTCTGAAATTGCATCCGGAATGCCGGCAGGATTCTTACCGCCTGCCTGAGCCATATTTGGACGTCCACCGCCACCACCGCCAACTTTTGCGGCAATGGCCTTGATCAGGTTACCAGCATGTGCTCCCTTAGCAATTGCTTCCTCTGTAGCCATAGCTACAAGATTTACTTTTCCATCACAGCTTGATGCCAGCACTACAACGCCTTCCCCAAGCTGTCCTTTTAAGTTATCTCCCAGATCTCTGAGTCCATTCATATCCACACCATCAACAGAAGTTGCAAGGAGTTTCACTCCTTTTACTTCCTGAACCTGATCCATGACAGATCCAAGTGCATTCTGTGCAGCCTTACTCTTTAATGACTCATTCTCACTCTGAAGCTCCTTCATCTCTGCCATGAGCTTTTCAAGACGCTCAATCAGGTTTGCCGGTGTTGATTTCACAACCGCAGCTGCAGCCTGAAGCTCTTCCTCAAGCTTGCTGTAGTATTCAAATACATGGTTGCCGGTGAGGGCCTCAATACGACGGGTACCTGCAGCTACACCACTCTCAGATATTATCTTAAATGCAACAATTTCAGAAGTGTTCTTCACGTGTGTACCGCCACAGAACTCCTTTGAAAAATCGCCCATGGAAACTACACGAACAGTCTCACCGTACTTTTCACCAAAGAGAGCCATCGCACCGGTCTTCTTTGCCTCTTCTACTGTCATTACATCTGTCTGAACCGGAATGGCTTCTGCAATCTTTGCATTCACTTTTTCTTCTACCTGTTTTAACTCTTCTGCGGTCATAGCCGAGAAGTGAGAGAAGTCAAATCTGGTACGTTCCGAATCCTGGTAGGAACCAGCCTGCTCTACATGAGTTCCTAACACCTCCCGAAGTGCTTTCTGGAGCAGATGAGTTGCAGAATGGTTTCTGCAGGTCTCTTCACGGAGTTCCTTGTCAACCGTAAGAGTCACCACATCACCCATAGCAATCATACCGGACTCCATGTAACCAACATGTCCATATTTATTACCGACTAATTTAACGGTATCCTCCACTACAAACTTGCCATTTGGAGTCTCAATGATACCTTTATCTCCCTGCTGACCACCCATGGTAGCATAGAATGGAGTCTTCTCCACAACGATAGTACCACGGTCTCCCTCTGCAATGGTATCCACCAATTCTTCTGTAGCAAGTACCGTCACTTTAGAGTCCGCAGTTAATGTATCGTAGCCCACAAATTCTGTAGTGATTGCCGGATCCACCTGCTCAAATACGGTTGCATCAGCTCCCATGTAGGTGGTAACCTTACGAGCGGCTCTGGCACGGGTTCTCTGCTCCTCCATTGCTGCTGCAAAACCGGCCTCATCATAAGAGAAGCCCTTCTCCTCAAGAATCTCAGCTGTAAGATCTGTTGGGAATCCGTAGGTATCATAAAGCTTGAAGGTGTTCTCTCCTGAAAGCTGTTTTTCTCCTTTTTCCTGCATTTCATCCATCATGACAGCAAGAATTTCAAGTCCCTGATCGATGGTTTTGTTGAAGCTCTTCTCTTCCTCCGTCAGAATTTTGAAGATGTAATCTTTCTTTTCCTCCAATTCAGAATATCCATCCTTACACTCGTCAATCACGGTCTGGGAAAGCTTCGCAAGGAACAATCCGTCAATACCAAGAATCCTTCCATGGCGTGCTGCACGGCGAATCAGGCGACGAAGAACATATCCTCTTCCTTCATTGGTAGGACGCACTCCATCTGACACCAAAAATGTAGCAGAACGGATATGGTCTGTAATGAGACGAATGGATACATCATCCATGGCATCGATCTGGTAGGTTTTGCCACTGAGCTCACATACCTTATCCCGGATTGCCTTCATGGTATCAATATCAAATACGGAATCCACATCCTGCATCACAACTGCAAGACGTTCAAGTCCCATACCGGTATCAATGTTCTTATTCTCCAGCTCTTCGTATCCACCTTTGCCATCTCCGTTGAACTGAGTAAATACATTGTTCCATACTTCCATAAAGCGGTCGCACTCACAGCCAACTTTACAGCCCGGATCTCCACATCCGTATTTTTCTCCGCGGTCATAATAAATCTCGGAACAAGGTCCACAAGGTCCTGCACCATGCTCCCAGAAGTTGTCGCATTCTCCGGTTACCGGGTCACGGTAAAAACGGGTAATCTTCTCTGCCGGAACCCCAACCTCTTTGGTCCAGATTTCAAACGCTTCATCATCCTCTCCGTAAATAGATGGATAAAGACGATCCTCCTCAAGGCCAAGGACCTGGGTTAAAAACTCCCAAGACCATGCAATTGCTTCATGCTTAAAGTAATCCCCAAAAGAGAAGTTGCCAAGCATCTCAAAGAAAGTAAGATGTCTGGCAGTCTTACCTACATTGTCAATATCGCCTGTACGAACGCATTTCTGACAGGTGGTCACCCTGCGACGAGGTGGTATCTCCTGTCCTGTAAAATATGGCTTCAAAGGAGCCATACCTGCATTGATTAACAGCAAACTGTTATCATTGTGTGGTACAAGTGAGAAGCTCTTCATGCAAAGATGACCCTTGCTTTCAAAGAACTCCAAATACATACGACGTAATTCGTTTACACCATAAGCCTTTTTCATTGTATAACATTCCTCCAAAATCAAAATATGCGCCACATAGCGCTAAAGAGCATACGTTCCCTATTATAAGCTCGTCCAATCCAATCAAGGTTATTGGTTATCTGATATACTTTCAGATGAACTTTTTGCATTTTTGCTTTTCGCCCACTTAATGCCGATAAACACACCAAGTCCGGCAATGGCCACAAGGACCAAAAGAACAACCACGTATTCCAATAAACTACCTAAAATAGCACTCATCTTTCTTTCCTCCATTTTTCAATCAAATAATTATATCCAATGTGTGAAAAAATTTCAATGACTTAGTCCTGGACATTAATGAAAAATTCCTGATTTTCCCGTGATATTTCCATAATTTTATCACACATATGCTGGTTGGTAATACATTTTTTCAATTCCCTTGTTCCTGAGTAATCTCTCCACTGATGCATTGGAAAAACCAAATCACAGGAAACATGTTCCAAAAAATAGCGAAATCCATCTGCTGCATGCTCCTTAAGCCTTGGATCCAAAGGGAAAAAGGCAACATGAAGCTGCTCCTTGGAAAGCTTACGAATCTGACTGCGGAAATTGCTTCTCATAATACCATTTACCAGTTCTCCGGCCCCTTCATACTGCCAGTCATTTAAATCCCCGGCATGGAATAAGGTAACCCCATGATACCTCACCAAATATGCAACTCCCTGATCCGTAGAACGATACGTGGTGATATCCATATCATCCAAAAAACGATGCTCCCCGGCTGTCACGAAGGTAATCTGCTTTCTCACCTCAGGGTCAATCCCATGTTTTTTTAGGAAATTGGGACTCACTCTAATATCCTTTGCAAAGATATAGTGTACCTGATACCGTTCCTTCAGACGTAACACATCCATATCATAATGATCTCTATGACTATGACTCGCAAAAATATAAAATCTTGTTCCCGGCTCATACTCAGGAAGTACACCTGTAAAGTGATATCCTTCTATACGATTGCCATCAAAATAATCAAATAGCAACACCCGATCATCCAGCTCCACCAAAAAACAGCTGTGATGTAGAAACCGAATTACCATACATCCTCCTTTTGTTGATTCTAATCTGCGGATTTACGAAAAAAACTTCTCAATATGTTTTTTTACAAACTGAGCACATGGCCCTATGGTAAATACCATAAGAATCGTAACAACTCCAACAGTTGCATGAAAACCAATTGCTATCAGGGTTACAATTCCATCAAAAGCAATACGAATCAAACGAAACGATACCTTATTCTGTTTCTGGGATATCATGATTGGAATGGCATCATAAGGAGCCGTTCCAAGCTCAACTGACATGTAAACTGCCACTGCAAACACAAAAACCACTAACACGATAAGCATCCAGAACACTCTTGCCCCAAGAGAGGAGAAAGCGAAATCCGGCCAAAGCTTTTCTCTCAGCCAGGTGGTAAAATCGCAGGAATACCCCACCAGGAACATATTCATCAACGTGCCAAATCCAATATTATCCCTGCCCCAAATGATTACCAGTATAAAAAGGCAGCAATTTAAAAGAGCCTGCCAGTTTCCAAACGACATTCCAAGGGCACTTGACAATCCAAAGTTCATACACGAACAGGGATCTGCACCCAAAGCAATCAGATTGAGCCAGGATACACAAAATCCCATAATGCAGACTGCCAGCAGGCAGGCAAAAAACCGCTTCCAAAACTGTGGCTTGTGATACATATTCATAAAAAACTGTTTCATACTATTAATTCCTATAAAAAATCCCTATTTTTCTTTACTGCTATAGCATTATAACAGATTGAAGAAAAATAGGGAATCTTTCTCTTTCAGACTTTTCTAGATGATGATGCAAATCATTCCAGAGTTCATATCATTTACGATTTTTTGCATGGTGTCCTGAAGCTTCAACTGACAGGTATCATCCATCAGCATGATTTTATTTTTTATACCTTCCTCCATAAGTTCTCCGATGGATTTTCCAAAAATATTGGTATTCCATACCCCTTCCTCCTTGTTTTGACTTTCTTCTATGTATGCAATCAAATCCTTCGCCTGTTCTTCACTCCCTACAATTGGAGCAATCTCAGTCTCAATATTAGCACGAATCATATGAATGGACGGGGAGCAGGCCTTCATCTTAACACCATACTTATTTCCATGCCGAATAAGCACAGGATTTTCCATGGTGATATCCGACAGAGATGGCATTACCACTCCATAGCCTTTTCCTGTTACACTTTCAAATGCTTCCCGTATTTTTTCATATTGCAGCTTTTCTTTTGATAAATCACGAACCATCTGAAGGAGCTGATATTCTCCGTGGATTTCCGTTCCCGTCATCTGACTGAGATACTCATAGTAATAGTTGTCTTTGACCTCCATTCGGATTTGCACTTCCCCGGTCTCCAGGGACACTTGATAAAGCCATTCCTTTGAAATCATCTCGTCATCCTTTAGCCAGGCAATCTGATAAAGCTCTCTCATTTTGGTCACGGAACTGAGAAGCTCTAATGCCCGAGCCACAAGCTTCTCCTTTACCTCATGGCAGCAAGGAAGCATCTCTGTCCAGCTGGGAATCTGAAAATCAATCTGGGATACCGGAAATTCATAAAGTATCTCATCTAAGATTCCCTCCATATCCTCTCTGGTCATTTGTTTACAATTCACCGGAATAACAGGTACCTGATACTCCTTTTCCATATTTTCCTTTAAGGCAATTGTCTCCTGGCTATATGGCTTTTGGCTATTTAAAACCACCACAAAGCATTTCCCCATTTCCTTCATTTCCTCTATGGTATGACGTTCCGGTTCCAGATAGTTCTCCCTTGGAATATCCAAAAAAGAACCATCTGTTGTCACAACAACACCAATGGTTGCATGTTCCCTGATTACTTTTGTGGTTCCAATCTCAGCAGCCTTTGTAAATGGAATAGCTTCGCTGGTCCATGGGGTCTGTACCATTCTAAGCTCATCCCCTTCCATGTAACCATTGGCTCCATCCACCAAAAAGCCGACGCAATCTACTAATCGAACCTGAATATCCGTTCCATCCTTTAAAGCAACCTTCGCCCCATGCTGTGGCACAAATTTCGGTTCCGTCGTCATAATGGTAATGCCCTGGGCAGATTGCGGAAGCTCGTCAATCATTCTGGTTTTTGCCCCGGATTCCTCCATGTCCTCCAAAATCATCACGTCCATAAAACGTTTAATAAAAGTAGATTTTCCTGTTCGTACCGGTCCGACTACCCCGATATAGATTTCTCCTCCTGTTCTTCCCTGAATATCCTTATACAAATGAAAACCACGATTTTTACTTTTACTCATAAAAAAGAACCCCTCCCACACATTTATTACAATGTATGAAAGGGATTCCCCATTTATGTATCTATTTTTCAGATGACACGCCTAAAATCTTTAATGCACCCGGAAGGATAGAAAATGTAACCTTGGTTTCGTTCAATGTAACCTCTCCATCCGTATGTACTGTCATTGGCTTATCGATAGAAATCACACACTTTTTACAGTTTACAAGCCAAAAGCCCTTTTTCTTCTGATGCTTTCCTGCAAGGAGTGAAGGCAATGCAAACAGTGCTGTAATGCTGTTATATCCGTATACCATACACATAGACAAATATCCATCGTCGGCCTTTGCAGCAGGTACCATTGGGACACCTCCTCCTTCATAGACATGATTCATGGCCGCAGCAAATATCATCTGATTGATTACAACCGGCTTCTCATCATCCACTGTCACAGAAAGCTTTGCCTTATGCATAGAAAAGAGGGAACACAGGGTCAACAACACATAAGTCAGCTTTCCAAGACCCATACTGTTCAGTACCTTTTTCGCCTTTGAAGTAAGAGATTTCTCGCAGACATAAGCATCAAGACCAATGCCTGAGCTAATGGCAAAATATCTGCTTGCTCCTGTGTCAGCCATGGTAACAAGACCAAGATCCATTTCCATGCACTCTTTGTCATCAAGAATCCGCTCCATCATCTCTTTCGGGGATACCGAAATTCCAAGGCCTCTTCCCAAATCATTTCCGGAGCCGGTAGGGATAAAGCCAAACCTTACCTTTGAGAAGTCACAAATTCCGTTAATCACTTCATTGATGGTACCATCTCCACCTACCACAATAAGTGTGGTTTCTCCTTCAGTTCTTGAAGTAATCTCTCTTGCCAGTCTTGTGGCATGAGCTTGCCCCTGCGTCTTATACGCCTTGTAATCTACTCCGCGATTTTTCAGGACCTGTTTTACCTCATCCCAAATCGATGCCGCTTTTCCAGTCCTTGCACTGACATTGACAATGAAATAATACATCGCTACTCCATTCTTTTTCTTCCGTACATAATCATGTATTTCATCAGTTTTTTGGCAAGTCTATGATTCATTTCTCCCGGAAGTGCTCTCCATTTCCAGTTCTCTCCCAAGGTTGAAGGGGTATTCATTCTGGCAGAAGAATCAAGTCCAAGGATATCCTGCATTGGCACAATGGCCATCTCTGCCGCAGAAGCCCATACTCCACGCATCAGTCCCCAGTTAATGCCTTCCTTAGCTGTCAGATTCAAATACTCCTTTGCAAAAAGAGCCGTCTCCTGTGGAGCACTGTGATACCAGCCAATACAGGTATCATTATCGTGGGTCCCTGTGTACGCAACACAATGCTTCTGGTAATTATGAGGAAGGTAATCACTTCCCTCTCTGGAATCAAAGGCAAACTGAATCACTTTCATTCCCGGGAAGCCGGAATCCTCCAAAAGCTTAACCACAGATGGAGTCAACAGTCCAAGATCCTCTACAATGATTGGAAGTCGTCCAAGCTTTTTCTCCAGATTGCGGAACAAATCCATTCCCGGTCCAACCTTCCACTCCCCGTTTTTTGCAGTGGTATCCTTTGCTGGAATAGCATAGTAGGAATCAAAGCCTCTAAAGTGGTCGATACGAACAATATCGTAGAGATTAGCCATAGCAGAAATGCGCTTGGTCCACCAGTCGTATCCATCCTTTTTCATCACATCCCAGCGGAACAACGGATTGCCCCATAGCTGACCGTCCTCCGAGAATGCATCAGGAGGACATCCTGCAACGGAAATAGGCTTCAAATCCTTATCCAGATAGAACTGCTTTGGATTTGCCCATACATCTGCACTGTCTAAGGCCACGTAGATTGGCACATCTCCAATAATCTGAATCCCTCTTTCATTTGCGTATGCCTTCAAAGACTTCCACTGTTCAAAAAACAGATATTGAAGCATCTGATAGAATGCAATATCCTCTCTGCATTCTTCCTTTGCCTTCTTCATGGCAGCAGGCTTGCGGAAGCGAATGTCATCTGGCCATTCCATCCAGGACACTCCGCCATTGGCATTTTTGATTGCCATGAACAAAGCGTACTCATCCAGCCAATATGCCTGTTCTTCACAAAAAGCTTCGAAGTCAGAAGGAATTCTCTTTTTAAACCGGGCATAAGCCTTCTTCAACACATCATATCTTGCTTGGTACATCATACCATAGTCCACATATCTTTGTGAATGACCAAATTCGTATGACTCACATTCTTCTTTGGTCAGTAGCTTACTCTTGCAGAGAAGCTCTAAGTCTATAAAATATGGATTTCCGGCAAAACTTGAAAATGACTGATATGGTGAATCACCATAGCTGGTAGGACAGATTGGCAGAATCTGCCAGTAGGTCTGGCCGCCTTCCACCAGAAAATCCACAAATCTTCTTGCTTCCTTTCCCAGGGTGCCAATCCCGTATGGAGATGGCAAAGACGAAATTGGCATTAACACACCACTAGTTCTCATAACTCCTCCTTGTACACCGCAAAAAATCTATGCTTTGATAGAATCAGTATAAAAACATCCAGGAAAAAAATCAAGGTTGTTTTCGTATTTTTTCGTGGTTTTTGACTTTGTTTTCCAATTGACTCATGCTAGACTAGAAGTAACAAACAAAAGAGGAAAAATCACATGAACGAATATCTCAAGCACAAATTAACACACAACCTCAATCGACTCATTTCTTCTATTAAGTGGATTGTATTTTCCATAATTGTTGGTCTGGTTGTGGGGGGAATTGCTACCCTATTTTACTATGGTATGCATCTGGTAACCCTTACACGCACCACCTATCCGTGGCTTATTTATCTTCTGCCTCTTGGTGGTTTATTTATTGTGTTCTGTTATCATATCAGCAATTATAAGAATGACGAAGGGACAAATCTCGTTCTTGCTGCCATTCATTCCAATGAACCGTTACCATTTAAGGTAGCTCCTTTGGTATTTATCGGTACACTGGTTACCCATCTTTTTGGAGGTTCTGCAGGACGAGAAGGTGCTGCATTACAGATTGGCGGAAGCATCGGCAATACTTTGGGCCGTTTTTTCCGCTTTGACGACAAAGATAAGCATATCATGATTATGTGTGGAATGAGCGCTGCCTTCTCTGCCCTGTTCGGCACTCCAATGGCAGCGGCAATTTTCTCTATGGAAGTGGTAAGTGTGGGAGTCATGTATTACGTGGCCTTGGTACCCTGTGTCATCAGTTCCCTGGTATCCCATGGAGTCGCAAACTATTTTCATGTTACCAACGAAATGTTTCACATCGACAGCATACCACACTTTAACATCAGCAATGGATTGTTGATTTCCATTCTTGCAATCCTGTGTGCATTTGTAAGCATTATTTTCTGTATCGCTCTTCATGAAACAGGAAAGTATTACAAGAAATGGATTCCTAATGCCTACCTAAGGATATTGGTCGGCGGATGCATCATTGTAGTATTAACTCTTATGGTAGGAGACCAAACCTACAATGGTACCGGTGTTAACTTCATTGAACAATGCATTGATGGTTCTGTTCGACCGGAAGCCTTTCTTTTAAAAATAGTCTTTACCGCATTGACTTTGGGTGCAGGCTATAAGGGTGGTGAAATCGTACCAACCTTCTTCATTGGAGCAAGCTTCGGTTGTCTTTTTGGTACCATTTGCGGTTTCTCTCCTACCCTTTGTACAGCGGTAGGAATGACCGCGGTATTCTGTGGTGTAACCAACTGCCCAATCTCCTCACTCCTTATCAGCTTTGAGCTTTTTGGATATGATGCTATGCCATACTTCCTACTGACCATTGCACTAAGCTATATGCTTTCCGGTTATTTCGGTTTGTATAAGAGTCAAAAAATTATCTACAGCAAATATAAGACCAGCTATATAAACAAATCAACCCATTAGTTTACATGCATTCATCTCTTTTTAATATACATGCACTTAATCCCGGTACCACTTGATTGCAACACCACTTTCCCTCTGCATCAGTGGTACTAAGAAGCATGTGCCATTCCCCGTCCGGAAGAGACACTCTTCGCTCATCCCTGTTGCCATTATAAACCACAAGTAAGCATTCCTCATCTGTGGTAATGGTGAAGCATACGATTCCATCATCCCCCTGACATAGAAAGTGAACAGCCCTGGCTATTTCCTCTTGGGTGGTAAGTCGAAATCCTCTATGAGCCTTTCGCAAAGCAATCAGGTCCTTATAATACCTTAGAGTCTCTTTTTGAAGCTCACTCAGGTCATAATTGATTGCATTGTAACTAAGGGGAATATTAAAGCTATTCTCGCATGGCTCGTTGCTTCCCGGCATCGCCTTATGGCGAAGGATTTCCTCCCCCTGCAACAGGAAAGGGACTCCCTGACTGGTGAAAATAATGGTTGCCGCCAAAAGATTCCTCTTCTGTCTGAGCTCTTCCGGTTCTTCCGGACAGGTCACCATAATCTTATCCCAAAGAGTGAGATTATCATGACAGGAAATATAAGAAATGGTGTCCCCCGGCGCTTTCGCCCAAGGTCCACGGCTATAGCTGTAGCCCTCATAATCAATCTCCGGATGGAATACACTTCCCACAATACTGTAGGAAAGATCTCTGCCCATTGACAGGTTTCCTGTTGCGAAACCCTTTCCCTTTGCAATAAACACATCTCCTCGGATATGATCTCTGATATCATCCGAAAACATGCCGATATGGTCTAGCATGCCACAATTTTTCTTTAGCGACAGTTCCTCATCACCAAGAGGAGAATCAGAGGCCTTCCAGCCCTCTCCGTACAAAAGGATCTGTGGATTCACCTTGCGAACCTCTTTTGCGAGCTGATTCATAGTATCCACATCCAATATTCCCATAAGGTCAAAACGAAAACCATCGATATGATATTCCTTTGCCCAATAGCATACACAATCAATGATATATCTACGAACCATCTCTTTTTCCGAGGCAATCTCATTTCCACACTGAGAGGCATCGGAATATTCCCCATCCTTCATACGATAGAAATGATTGCCGGAGGTTTTATAAAAACAATTATCAAAAACAGTGTATGTATGGTTAAATACCACATCCATAATCACGCCAATTCCCTGACTGTGAAATCTCTGGACCATGGTTTTAAACTCCCTAATACGAACAGCTCCATCATATGGATTGGTACTATAGGAGCCCTCCGGCACAAAATAATTCAAGGGATCATATCCCCAGTTATAACCATCTGTCTCTCCGGACTCATCGATACTTCCAAAATCGTAGGAAGGCATCAGTTGGACATGGGTTACCCCTAAATTCTTAATATGGGAAAAGGCTATTTTCCCCGGTTCAAGCCCAAGATATTTCCCGGAATAATCTGACTGTGCACTTTCACTGCCGGTGGTATCAGCAATAGACATTTCGTAGATTACGGCATCTGTAATGCTATCAATTTGAGGGCCATGATCTTCCTCAAACAATTCCGGATTGGTTCGCTCCAAATCCACTACCATGGAGCGAAGTCCATTCACCCCCACAGCTAGCCCATACGGATCTACCGATTCGAAGGTCTGCCCTTCCCGTTGCACTTCATAGGTATAATACACACCGTGAAGATCACCGGATTTTTGAAGCTCCCAAATATCATCTTCTCTTTTTAGAAGCATAGCGCTTCTTTCCAAAAGAGAAGCGCTATGGCCATCTTTATAGAGACATAAATGCACGTTCTCTGCATTTGGTGCCCAAAGTCGAAATGTGGTGTTATTCTGATTATAGATACTTCCTAAGTTCATGCTCCTATCTCCTACATGTATCTGCATGTCTTCTTTCATGCCTCTTCATGTTTTCGTTTTTTTTCGATAAAAACATTCTATAAGATTTTTTTTCAGATAGCAAGCATTAACAAAAATCCATGAGGTTTGCAGATCGAAGTGCTTTCCTTAACACCAACGATATAAAATA
>JALEPP010000023.1 GCA_022767075.1 Agathobacter sp.
CCCTTCTGGCGAGCGTACTCAGCCGCTCCAAGGGCTCCCATAAGCTGTGGATCAATCGGAAGGTCGATAACCTTCAGATGAAGAACCTGCTCAATTGCGGCCTTAAGACCATCGTTCTTTGCACATCCACCGGTTAAGGTAATGCGGTCCACTGCTCCGGCTTTTTTGCTCATAACGAAACAGCGCTTTGCAACCGAAAGCTCGATACCTGCTGCTATCTCATCCATAGGTTTTCCCTCACCTACCAGGGAAATAACCTCTGACTCAGCAAATACGGTACACTGAGCGGTGATTGGAATCACATTCTTTGCTTTGAGGGAGAGCTTTGAGAACTCCGGAAGCTCCATTTCAAAAGCCTTTGCCATAGCCTCAAAGAAACGGCCCGTACCGGCAGCACATTTATCGTTCATAGCAAAGTTCAATACCGTACCATCCGTATCTACTGCGATACCCTTAACGTCCTGTCCTCCGATATCAATAATTGCCTTTACCGAAGGATCTGCCACATGAACACCCATGGCGTGGCAGCTGATCTCTGAAATGTTCTCATCTGCAAAAGGAACCTTATTACGTCCGTATCCGGTACCAACCAGATAGGTTAAATCCTCCGGACTGTTTAGCTCAGGCACCTGAGCCACAGCCTCCTTTAAAGCATCCTGTGCACTGAGAACCGAATTGATACGGCTTCTAAGTGTCACATCCGCAACCATTTTTCCAGTTTCATCAATAATGACACATTTTGTATAAGTACTTCCTGAGTCACATCCACCAAAATATTTCATGTTCTATATCCCCTTTTCCTGTTATTACCAAAGCATGGTGTCGTCATAGTCCTCCAGAGTCGGATCAAGTGGCTCCTCTCTAAGAACTGCTCTCATATAGCGGTTTACGTCCTGTCTCAGATTCTTTCTAGGAATCACACGAGGATCATAGAGGTCATGGTTCACCCAGATTAAGTGGATGCCATGCTCTCTCGCCTGCTGCTCAAACATACCATGCATACCATCTAAAGCCTTGCAGGAAATGTGCTCCCACAGAATGACCATATCTGCACGGAACTCCTCACAGTATCTCCAAAGGTCATCCAGGAGAACCTCGTATCCACCGTGGGTTCTGTTTCTCATAATCATGTTCTCATACTGATGAGCCATATCGTAATATGCCTGCTCCTTATCAGTCTCTGAAATCGGCTCTAACGATACCATGGTAAGCATATCGAAAAGCGGAACAATTCCCCAGCAGTTCAAAAGCCAGGCAACGAAATCGGTGTAGAACTGGGACTGAACACCCCAGATTACTGCACGATGACGATACTCCTTTGCCAGCATGTTCTTTCTCTGATAAGCTTCTGTAGCCATCTTGGTAATTTTTACGTCAAGCTCTGCAAAAGCAGGAACCTTGCCGGCGATAGCCATATACTCTGTCTCACGATAGAGAAGAATGTTGTTACCGATAACCTGTGGATAATCTGTCTTGGAAAGCTCCAACCATTCACTACACTCTCTGGCACCGATGTTGATGCGTTTTGCACACTCAAAATAGTAATCCCAGTCGAATTTCTCTCCTGTCTGCTCTTCAATGAATCTGATAGCGTTGCGAATCTCGTTTGCAGCGTACTCCTGTACCCCTGGCTCTGTATGGCGAAGCGGGGTAGCAAGCTGATGTACGGGAATTCCATGGCGCTCAAGGGATCGTGAAATCACACCGTTACTCATAAGAGAGCCATCACAGGTAGTATTACACTGTACCGCACATTTTCCAAATACAGGCATATCATCGTCGATTACAATACCGGCCTCTGCCGCAGGCATCGGACATACATCTCCAGGCAGTCCGGCTTCCTGAACCACATCCAGATAATGCTCCATGGAATGGGACTGTAACAATACACATACGTAGCAGGATGCTGTCTCCCAGCTAAGTCCCTGAAGATTCGGGAAACCACACATAATGTTGGTCATCTCGTTTTCATCCATAAGGACCACATTCTTAGAAGCCTCTGGTTTTGCTCCAAGGTTCTGGTCCAT